>JAGQVA010001046.1 GCA_020438265.1 Bacteroidota bacterium | reverse complement strand
AGCATTCTGGGAGAATTTCCTCTGACAATGATTTCATTTTCTTCGTCACTTTCGCCTCCGGTTACTCCTGCAAAGGAAAGGGCCATTCTGGAAGGATCATTAAAACTGCCCGCATATCGTTTGGTCTCTTCTACTGTGAATGCCCGGGTGCTGACTACAGAAAGTTCATTAATGCTGTTGTTTTTGCCCGCATTGGCCTGAATAACTACCTCTTCTATTTCAACGATGGATTCGATCATATTCAGGTTCAGTACCATTTCTTTACCGGCAGAAAGGAGAAGATTATTCAGATTCTGCTCCTCATAGCCAAGAAAGGCGATTTTCAGGTCATGTCTTCCCAGAGGAACATTCTGGATTTTAAAATGGCCATTTTCATCAGTATGAGTACCAATTTGCAGATCTGGAATCATAACTCTGACACCAGCCAGAGGTAATTGTGTGTCGGCATCTCTGACGGTCCCCCGAATATTTTGGGTGATTGTTTGTGTAAAAGCCAGCAGAGGCAAAACCAGGAACAAAAGTATCCCTGGCGTAATTTGGGTTACGCATTTCATAAATTTCTTTGGTTTGTTTCTTTGAATTGTTTCGGAATGACCGGGTAATTCAAATTAAGTTGCACGAAAAAATGAAAGCGATAGAGTTTGTAAGTTGTTGGTATTTAGGGTTTTATAATAAATTTCCTGTCCGGATGATTTCATCTGGATGTAATTCTTAAAAGGATTGAATTTTGTTTTTCGCTTTATCGGAAAAATGATATTTTCATTTTAACCTCTAATTTTCAATTGCAAAATTCTCTCCTTTTTACCTTATGACAGTTCGTAATAAACTTTACCCTTATTCCCTTTAAAAAAAATTGAAATTTAATGAGATAAGAAAACCTGAGGGTTTTATTTAGAGAAGTTTTTTAGGATCTGAGCTACGGTAAATAATTGCCCATTGATCACATAGTGCTCTTTTGCTCCTCCTTTTTCCAAAAAAATAACAGGATTATTACCCATGCTAATGGAATTATCAGGATGAGTGTTTTTGTCCAGAAGAACAATTGGCCAATCAGGAATTTCAGTTTCGTCAGGTAGTCGTTTTAACTGGAAATAGGTATAACCTTCAGTAAATAATTCCTGAAGATCCATTTTTTTCAACTTCTTGAAAGATGAAATGACTTCTGGATACACCTTGCCAGGAATGACTTTTACCTCAGTTTTTCCATCGTATTCATGATAACCATAAAAATTATGGAGATCGCCCAAATCATCGATACTGGCTCCGAAAGTATAATTTCCATTCTGTCCCACGATTTGATATTGGCGAATTCCTATGTCCATCAGATACCATTTTCCGTCAAGTTCAACCTGAACTTTTCTCATAATCAAATCGTGGATCAACCCTCTGTTATTAAATGGAATTTGATTATAACCAGCAATTTCTTCCTTTTCATAGCTCTGATCAGCAATCTGATTAAATGTTTCCAGCAAAAGCATGAAGTGTAGTTTTCGGAGATATTGTTTTTCCCAGTCATCCTTAAACCCTCCTGATTCAATCAAAATCGTGCTGGTGCCCCATTTCTGAATATTATCGCCAAAAGCTCTGGGTTCAAAATCGTCGTTGTATTTGGCTATTTTTCCAGGAATGTACTTTTGGAGAATCTTATTCATCGCGCTGATTTGCTTCATGGCTTTTCCCCGAACTTCATTGATCTCTTTTTCATAATTATAAGCTGGCGCAAGAAAGGAAAATGCTGCTGCATGAGGCGTATTTCCTACTCCATAATAACGTCCCTGGTCATGTAAATTAAAGCCCCATTCTGCATCCAGGCTGTCTCTGACTCTTTTCAGAATTTGTGTTTCCGGATTTTGTAGACGTAAAGCATCACGATTCAGGTCCACGCCTAAAGCATTTCTCCGTTGAAATCTATCTGCTCCATCAGGGTTGAGCATAGGGATAAAATACAGGGTCAGGTTATTCAAGATCTTTTCCCTTAACCAGTTAAAATCATCATCTTGATTCATAAAATTGAATAAATCCATCAAAGCCATCGTCGCGGTGGCTTCATCTCCATGCATCTGAGACCAAAGTAAAACAGATGTTTTTCCCGTTCCGGCTTTGACCAGATAGATCTCCCGCCCTTCAATCGATTTTCCCATTAAATGTGTAGAAAAAGGCTTTTCCAG
>JAGQVA010001045.1 GCA_020438265.1 Bacteroidota bacterium | reverse complement strand
TATCCCTACACCTGACAAACAGTTTAAGGTCGAAATTTCACAGGATTTAGGTTCCCAAAGATGGATGAGACTTCAAAAATGGGTACCGGGACGTATGGTTTCGGATATTAATCCCCGCAGCAGTGAAATGCTGTTTAGCTGGGGGCAGGTAGTTGGATATCTGGCTCGTGGGTTACAGGATTTTGACCATCCGGTGGCACACCGTTTTTACGCATGGAATCCCAGTGAAACGCTTCATTCCAGGAAAAACCGGGCTTATTTCACGTCGGATCATGAGCGGGAAATGGCGGATTATTTCTGGAATTTGTTTGAAACGCACGCACTTCCCAAACTTTCCAAACTGCGGAAAAGCGTCAATTATAATGACGGGCACGAACACAATTTGCTTTCTCACGGTAGTGTGTACCCGGCAAAAGTAACGGGTGTTATCGACTTTGGAGATGCGCTCTATACAGAAACTATCAATGAATTGGCCATTGCCTGTGCTTATGGCTGCATGTATCTGCCTGATCCGCTCGAAGCTGCTACCCATGTAGTGCGTGGATTTCATCAGATTTTCCCGCTACAGGAATCAGAACTGGAAGTCCTTTTCCCGCTCATCACTGCCCGTCTGATGATTACTGTTGCCAGTGCTGCTTATAATAAATTCCAGGAACCCGATAATGAATACCTTCTGATTTCGGAAAAACCAGCCTGGGATTTGCTGAAAAAGCTAAAAGAAATTTCACCCGATTTGGCTCATTTTACTTTTCGCAATGCTTGTGGCTTTTCTCCTCATCCTCATGAAAAGGCATTCACGCAATGGTTGAATTCTTTTTCCCCAAAGCATTCGATAGTCAATTTTACAGGCAAAACAATCACCCGACCTGATTTAAGCGTGGGAAGTCTGGATCTGGGGAATAATGAAAATTTTGAACAAATCGGACCATTTCAAGATACAATTCAGCAAATATTAAAAACAAAGGGTGCTGATATCGGAATTGGAGGGTATGGCGAAATACGGCCTTTTTATTCCACCGATGCATTCACCACTATCGGAAATCATGGGCCTCAATGGAGAACTGTTCATTTAGGCGTTGATGTATGGACCCCTGCTGGAACAGAGGTCTATGCGCCTATTGAAGGAATCATTCACAGTTTTCAGGATAATGAAGGAAAATGCAATTATGGACCGACCATTATTGTAGAACATCAAACTTCGGAAGGGCTTACATTTTATACCCTCTATGGGCATTTGAGTCCTGATTCGTTAACAGATTTACAACCAGGGCAAAAAATAAAAGCAGGTCAGAAAATTGCGAGAATCGGACACTCAGAACATAATGGGCAATGGCCCCCCCACCTCCATTTTCAGATTATGCTGGATATGCTCAACTGGAATGGAGATTTCCCAGGAGCTGCCTTTCCAGAAGAAGCCAATACCTGGTTGAGTATTTGTCCAGATCCTGCTGCGCTTTTTCCTAAAATTCCTCAAACCGGAGAATTCAAAAACGATCAGGAAATTCTCTCTAATCGCCGAAAATATCTGGGAAAAAGCCTTAGTATTTCCTATCAAAAGCCGCTTCATATAGTCAGGGGGTTTAAACAATACCTTTACGACACAACCGGGCGGCGATATCTGGACACAGTCAATAATGTTCCTCACGTAGGCCATCAACATCCCAGAGTCGTCAAAGCTGCTCAGCGGCAAATGGCCGTTCTCAATACCAACACCCGCTATTTGCACCCCAATATTGTCGCCTTTGCGGAAGAATTGGTCAGCACTCTACCCGCTCCCTTGTCTGTCGTACATTTTGTCAATTCCGGCAGCGAAGCTAATGAACTGGCCATGCGTATGGCCTATGCCTGGTCTGGCCAGAGAGATATGATTGCCGTTGAAGTAGGTTATCATGGAAATACACACGGAGCAGTTTCTGTAAGCAGCTATAAATTTGATGGAAAGGGAGGAAACGGCGCCCCCGAAACTACCCAGGTAGTTCCCATCCCTGATACTTACAGGGGACTTTATCGGGATCAGCAAAAAGCAGGTTCCCAATATGCGGCTCATGTTGGTCAGGCAATCAAAAATGTGCAGAACAAAGGTCGCAATATCGCTGGTTTTATTTGTGAGAGCATTTTGAGTTGTGGTGGGCAAATCGTCCTGCCTCAAGGCTATCTGGCTGAGGCTTAT
>JAGQVA010001044.1 GCA_020438265.1 Bacteroidota bacterium | reverse complement strand
GATTTACCTTTATGAAAAAGATTATGAGATTGATCTGACGGATCATGTTAATATGCATGAGATTGAGCGAATAGCCAAAGCATTGAAGGAAAATGGGCGCAATTCTGGTCTCAAGCAGATTTATGAGTCTCTGGATGGGGAAATTGATTATGCGCGGATTAAGATGGGGATAGCTTATTTGGATAATCAGAAGAGTAAGGCTAGATAATCATTGCGCCGCTTTGAAAAACGGCGCAATGATAGTAGAGCCTCTTATTCTCACGAATGGACGATTCTTTTATCCCTTAGATGAATGGCAAAACATTCGCCAGAATGAACAGAATGCCTACTATTGCGCAGTTTTTTAAAGCTGCGCCTGGTGGAGAAAAGAAAAATACCAAGCTATTTCCCCTTCACCCAATAAATCGGCCAGTACTTCTCAATCACATAAATTCCTCCCAGTGCTCCGAGAGTAATCACCAGTTTAAACAGAAATGCCGGATAATATCCCTCAGTAGGCCCTACCTGATAATTAATAAAATAGGCAACTAAAAAAATCAGGAGATAAAGCCCCATTCTTTTGATTCGATAGGGGACAGGGTAATATTTTTGGCCAACAAGGTAAACGAGGACACACATGGAAGCAAAACAAATCAAGGTGGCCCAGGCACTGCCTATATAACCATAAACCGGAATGGTGAAATAATTGATAAACAAGGTTAATACTGCTCCTACACCAGTGAATAAAATGGCGTAACGGACTTGTTTTGTGATTTTAAACCAAATGGAAAGATTGACATAAGCACCGTTAAAAACATAGGCCAAAAGCAATATCGGCACGACTTCCAATGCTTCCCAATAAGCCTTTCCAATAAAGGTGAAATTGAGCAATCCCCATAAATTGAAAGAGACGATTTCTTTGGAAAAAGAGGCTATAAACAGGAAACCTGTTAGTGAGGCCAGAACAAAATAATGGAAGACTCTGGCAAATGTTTCGGGAGAATTGTCATTTTTTGATTCTTTGAAGAAGAAAGGTTCTACTGCATAACGAAAAGCCTGCGTAGCCAGAGCGATAAAGATAACGATCTTATAAATCGCTGCATATAACCCATTGATTTCCTCCCCGGTTCTTTCAATTCCATGAAAAATGGTTCCATCTTCCCAGAGAATAGGTATCAGAATACGGTCAAGTGTTTGAGTCATCATCCCTGCCAATCCAGCCACCATAATGTAAAAACCGTAGCTGACCATTTGTTTAATCAGATCCTTGTCTGGTTTGATTGAAGTTGGCAAATTACCCCATGAACCCATGACAAGACGAATGAAGGAGGCAATTAAATTGGCGACGAAAATAAACTCGATTCCCAATCTCAGCCCCAGAATGAAAATAAAGTTTAATACAACAGTAACGACAATATTTATCAGGTTAATAATTGCAAACCGCATGGCTTTTTCTTCATAGCGCATGCGTGCCATGGGGAGCGCAGCCAGGGTGTCGAAAAACAGGATTCCCACTGTAAGCAATACCAGTAATGATTGATCCGGATAGCCCAGTCCCGCTGCAATAGGCTGGTATAAAAGTCCTCCTAAAGTCAAAAAGGAAACAGACATTAAAATAATCCAGATATAGGCCTGGTTATAAACAGTCTTGAAATCCTTGTCATCCTGAGAAAAACGGAAAAAGGTGGTTTCCATTCCAAAAATCAGGATAATATTCATCAGAGCGATGAAGGAATACAAACTACTCATAATTCCATAAGCTCCTTCTCCAAAGCCGCTATAAGCTTCATTGGTATAGAGAGGAGTCAGGGCCAGGTTGAGCACTCTCCCCAGGATAGAGCTAATCCCGTAAATGGCAGTTTGTCCGGCAAGTTTTTTTAATACACCCATAGTTTTAAAACTGGATTGCCAAAGATAAAAGAATTAATGGCAGATTTCCTGCCAGAAAATAAATTAGTTGGGTGAGAAAATAACATTAATATGCATTGTCTCTATAAGATGAAACCACTTATTTACGTTTTTCAATTTTACCATTTACAACAACCTCATGCGAATCATTTTATCTCTTACCATTTTATCTCTGATTTCTTTTTCTCTTTACTCACAGACGGAACTTTCCGAGATCAATGACCCCGACGGATTTACCAATATCCGGGAGGGGAAATCAAGCAAAACTCCTGTCGTTGCCAAAGTA
>JAGQVA010001043.1 GCA_020438265.1 Bacteroidota bacterium | reverse complement strand
TGAATTTGGTTTTGACTGTGTATTCCTCCGCATAGTGATCATGCCACAGTGAGCCTATTCCGCCATTATTGACCAATCCTGGTCCGGGAAATACATAAACAACATTATCATTGGGGTTAAAAACCCGGATCGGATCAGTTACAATGGATGATGCATCGTTAATTTCGTCAACAGTTTCCTCACGAAACGGTCGTCCATTGGCATCGGCTCGCAGGTTAGTGAACAATCTACCTAAAGATAAATCCAGCGTCCATTGCTCTTTCAGCAAGGCTCTTAGATTGGCAACTGTCAGGTTAGAATGGTGGGTATAAGTATTGGCATTATCCAGATCAAGACTGAATGGAAATTGAAAACCGGGCTGAACTACCGCATCATTCCCCACAATCTGTAGCGAACGGGTGCTTTGGTTGATGTTTAAACTATGCTGATTAGTCAGGGTAAGTTTTAATCCCGGACGAATTGTATAGGCCAATTTGAGAGTATGTGCCCATCGGTTGTCTTGTCTGGGAGCCCAAAGAGAGTCATTCGTAAAAAGTGAAGAGTGCAATTGATCAGCAACGGATCGATAATAATTGTCAGCCATAAAAAAGCTGGCGCTTGTGAAAAAAGTCAATTTCCTCCCAATCAGGGGCCCGCCAATAGAAATATCTCCTTCGTCAGTATTCCAGCTTGGACCCTGATTAATATTAAAACCAAGATTGTCGCGGCGGTAAGAACCATTGATGCTAAGCGAGCGCCCTCCTTCCTTGATTTTGGTTAAAATTACACCTGAACTTCCGCTTCCATATTCAGCATCAGTACCACCGGTAATTACTTCTACATTTTTCACTGCCCCGGCGTTTACATCAACCCCAAAGCCGGTTCCAGCCAATGGGTCCTGAGCATTCACACCATCAACCAGATATTCCGTTTCATATACCCTGCCTCCCCTGATTTGAATTCCATCCGGGTTTTGGCTAACCCCTACCTGCATAGCTGCGACTTCCTGAATGTTTTTTACACTCATTTCGGCCAGTTCTTCTTCTCCCACACTAACACTCGATTTTCCCGATTCAAGGTCAATAAGGGTTTTTTGCCCTACAATTTCAACCTCTCCCAAAGTTGTAATCGAAGAAGACATTTCGACTTTCAGTGTTTGTGTTCCTCCTTCGGGAATCGTTATTCCATTATAGATTTTTTCCGCATAACCGATGTAGGAAAATTTCACCGAATAATCCCCCGGTTTGATATCCTTAATCAGAAACGAACCATCTTCATTTGAAAATCCGCCAGAATAAGTTCCTATAATGGTAATTGTTGCTCCCGCCAGCGCTTCCCCGGTTTCTGCGTCAGTAACGGTTCCGGTAAGCCTTCCATTTTGTGCGGAAATGGCAGAAAAAGATAAGAGAAATAAAAGAGAAGAGAACAGGTGCCTCATAGAAGTATGGGTATTGGTGTTGGGCAAATATCGGGAATGAGGCGCTGAATCCAAAAGGTAAAATGATTAACTTGGCAGGGATGAGAAAAAATTACGGAAACACCTGGTGGGGGAAAAAGTTTTTGAATGCTTTTAATCAGATTGATTGGAGCAACAGGCTACCCCGTGGCAGGACTTACGCCAATAAAGGCGCTGTCAGAGAAATTATCTTTGACGGAGAGGAAGTCAATGCCAGTGTGCAGGGAAGTTCCTGGAAACCTTATCGCCAAACAATCAGGGTTCCGCACTTCAAAAAAGCAGAAAGGCAACAAGTATTGGATATTATCATCCACAATCCTTTTATCCTTACTCAACTTCTCAACAAGGAATTACCCAAGGAATTATTTGAAGAACTGGAAAATGAAGGAATAAAACTTTTCCCTAATTCCTGGAGGGATATGCGGGCTACCTGTTCTTGCCCGGACGGAGCCGTTCCCTGTAAACATATTGCAGCAGTTATTTACCTTATCGCCAATAATATTGATCAGGATCCCTTTTTGGTTTTTAGTCTTAAGGGAATGGATCTTTTGGAAGAAATTCAGGATAAAGGATTTAACGCTTCCGGAGCACTCAAAGCCAATCTGATATCAGCCCAGGATTCACTTCTCAAAGAGCCGGAAAAAAACGGCGAGTTTTCATTTTCAGAAACATTGGCAAACATTGACTTTACGGGAATCCCTGAAAGTCAGGAACAGATTTTTGAGCTATTAGACAATCACC
>JAGQVA010001042.1 GCA_020438265.1 Bacteroidota bacterium | reverse complement strand
TGTATAATGAACCACAATTTGTTCTTTTTTGATTTTTTCAGGCTCATAAAAACCTGTAAATCCATCGTTTCGGGTGACATATTGCCCTTGCAGGTTGAGATTATCCTCTCCTGGTACGGGAATGGAAAAAGATTTTAGTTGATGATCAGGTGCAGATGAAAGAAAATCAGCTTCAAGTTGTGGCAGTTTTTCAACGCGCATAAGTAATCTTTTGGTTGTCAAGTCTATTAAGGTCAAGTTACATTTTTTTTTATAAACCTGACAAAAGGGCGTTATATTTACTTAAATTGGCTGTTAGCCGTTAGCTATTGGCCTTTAGCTATTAGCAAATGCAGCATTGATTTCAGCTAACGGCTAAAAGCCAAAAGCTAAAGGCCAATGGCCAAAAGCCAAAATAATTAAAATTATATATGAAGTCTCTTTCTTCTTCGATAGAATCCGTAACCGTTTTTTCCGACCGTGCTCAAATTTTGCGAAAAGCTACCGTTTCCCTTCAGGCTGGCTCACATAAAATAGAATTTTCTGACCTTCCTCTTCAGATGGATGAAAACAGTATTCAGCTGGCCGGGAAAGGAAAGGTTATGATAAAAGGGGTCAAATTCCGAAATAAACCCATTAAAGATGAGTCCAGTGAAAAGCTGAATGTGCTGATCGCAGAAAAGGAAAAACTGGAAGCAGATCTTCGAAGAATGAATGATCAGGTCAAACGACTGAAAAGTCAGAGGGCTTTTGTAGATGCCATTCAGGGGAGAATTACTGCTCCGATTGAAAGTGCGAGTAGCAACGAACTTTCTCCTGAAAGCTGGCAGAATATGCTCAATTTTCAGATCCAGCAATGGGAAAGAATTGACCTCGAAATTCAAAAGATGGAAGGGGAACAAAACGAGACGCAAAAGTCATTAAACCTGATTCAAAGACAAATTAAACAACTAATGGGAGGTTCTTCCAAAACGGTAAAAGTGGTTGAAGCTGATCTGGAATTGGAAGAAGCCGGAGAATTGGAATTATACCTTTCCTATCTTGTTGGTAACGCAAGCTGGGAACCTTTATATGACTTTAGGGTGAATACAGAGCGGGAAGATATGCTGGTTATTTATCAGGCACTGGTTAGACAATCCACAGGTGAAGACTGGACAGATGTCAAACTCTCCCTTTCTACAGCCAAACCACACATCTATGGCAAGCCGCCTGAAATCCATCCCCATTTTTTGCGAAAATTTGTGCCACATCCGCCGGTCGCTCCTCGTGTAATGGCGAAAAAATCCGCCAGAGTGGGAGGAATCATGATGGCAAGTGCTGCTCCCGAACCAGAAATGGACATGGAAGAAGCCATGATGAGTGAGCAATCATTCAAACCTGCAAGTGTTGTAAAAGAACAGGCCACTTCTGTAATTTTTGAGCTGAGTGAACCGATGAATGTTGCCGGGAACTTTGAGCCGGAGCAGGTGCAGATTTTTCAAACCCAGCTTTCGACTTCTTTTACGCATGAAACGGTTCCTTCCCTGACTCCTTATGCCTTCCTGAGAGCAGAAATAACCAACGATAGTCCTTATCCTCTGCTGGCCGGTCGTGCAAATATTTACATGGACGGGCATTATGTGTCTCAGACACACCTCAAGTTTATTGCCCCGGGGCAAGCGTTTAAGATTCATTTGGGAGTGGATGAAACGGTGAAAGTAGAACATAAAGTCGTCAGCCATTTTCACAAAACGGAAGGATTTATTGGCCCTAAAAAGGATAAAGAGATTTTCAAATTCCTCATTACCATTACCAACCGAAAAAAGATTCCTGTTTCCATGGAGGTGAAAGACCGTTATCCTTTCACTCAGGACAATGATATCAAAGTGGAATTGGTGGAGCCGGTTTATAAAGAAGATACCGATGCGCTCAAAAAAGACGAGCAGAATCTTCTCACTTTTAGCCAAAAAGTAAATGCCGGCGAGAAATGGGAAATTCCGATTGAGTATCAGGTGGTTTATCCGAAGGATATTACTGTAGAGGGATTGTAGGATTTATTATGATCTCAGATAGGGACGCAAAATTTTGCGTCCCTATCTGAGATCTTTTTTTCGTATTTTCTCCCAAAATCCCACCAAAACCAAAAAAATCAACCCCGAACTCACCACAGTAATCCCAATATTCCGCCAGTAGGAAGGCGAAACTGGCATCGAAGACACCCTGGCCTTT
>JAGQVA010001041.1 GCA_020438265.1 Bacteroidota bacterium | reverse complement strand
CATTGGCTATACTATTGCGCCGTTTTTTAAAGCGGCGCAATGTATTTTATAAAAATTATTTTCTGCTTGATTGCTCCAGCTTTTCCAGTCTTTCCTGAAGATCCTGAATCACAGCATTTTGCGCATTGATGATTTGCTGCTGCTCCTGAATGGCTTTGATAGCCAATACACTCAGACCCGCGTAGTCAACACCCATCTGATTCTGTACTAAAGGATTTCCATCGTTGGTAGTATTCACAGAAACAAATTCAGGATAGTTCTGTTGTACATCCTGAGCCAAAACACCAATAAATTCACGATTCTGAGGGTTGTTGTGGATATACTTATATCTTTTTACCTCCAGGCTAAGCACATTTGAAAGCACATCTTCCAGAGGAGTGATGTCTTTCTTCAGCCTTGCATCTGAAGTAGCAGTATAAGCACCTGATGTTCCGTCAAAAGTTCCCAAATTGGTAGTTTTACCAATAAACATAACCCCGGAAGAGGAGGGATAGAAAGACCAACCAGTGTTACCAGTCACATTTTCAATACGGATACCCGCATCATCAAAACCACCCGTTTCTCCATCCACCTGTAATTTATAACCGGGAGTCGTGGTGTTGATTCCAACATTTCCAAACTGGGCAAAAAGGCCGGTTGAAAAGCTTACAGCGATAATGAATAAAAGTATATTTTTCATCTTAATGTTTTTAAAAGGTTAGTGTTAGTTTGATTGAATTTGAATAAGACCCGTTGTAGGTGCAAAATTTTCTGAATGAATTTGTAAAGAATAAATACCTTCTGGCAAGCGTGGCAGGCTGTATTCCTGAATTTCGCTCTGTACCAGAACTTTTGAAGTGGTTTTCCATACTTTGCGGCCGCGCATATCTGACAGGACCAATGTATATTCTCCAGCTTCAAGACCTTCTACTTTCAGCTGTTCTTCACCTGAAAGCGGATTTGGATAATAATTAACTGAAAGTCTGGGCAGGTATGAATCAATGGAGTTAATGAGTTCTCCTCCTGAAGAAAGGGTCCAAAGTCCCATCTCATTATATGGGCCTCCTTCGATAAAATTAGGTGTGGATTTATTAGCCACATTCCCTACATCCCAGGTTGTAGAACCAGATAACTGTCTCCACTGATTCAGATTATTGGGGTCCTGATTATTCAACTCTGAGTTGAAATAATCAATCCTTAACGTTGCGGCCAGTCCTGAATTAGTGGTAGGCTGGATATTGTAGTTTCGCGCAATGCTGCTGTCAGTTCCCATTATCAGCACATTATGCGCTCTTTCGATAACAGTAGAACCCAGATTGGCTGAAGAAGTAAGTGCAACACCTAATCCGGCGATATTACTTCCTGCGGGAGCATTCAAATCTCTGGTCGCCATGATTTTTCCAGTAGCTCCAAAAATCCGGTTGGCATCGGTCTCCCCGACAATGGAGCCTGTGGACGACAAATCAATATCTTGCCCATTGAGATCCAGGTTGCCGTTGGTCATGGAAAGATTTCCCTCAACCTTAATGCTCTGTCCAAGTTGCAGACCTGCGGCATTGTCAAGATTCAGGTTGCCAAACCGGCTCTGGGTAGTCCCGCCTATGGTTTGTTGGCTCGTACCATTCAGGTTTACCGTTCCGGCACCGGAAGTGAGATTGGCACTACTGGTATTAGTAATGTTTCCATCCAGGTTAAGATCCCCTTCGAGGGTAATAAGCCCGGTACTTTCATTCGAGAGATCTCCTTGTACGGTCAGGCTTCCCCCCGATAGTACTGAAAGACTTGTTTGATTGGTTAATGTCTGCGCAATCATTCGCTCATTGAGGAAAATTGCCAGCAATAACAATAACCAATAGTGAATTGGATAAAGTTTTCTCATAAAATGATTAAAGATTAAAATGGTTATGATACCAAATAAAGGAATTTTTAAAGAACTTTTGTATTGAATACATGGTCAAATCTAAGGTCGTCTCAGCATACATTTTTCTACAAATCGGACATTTTAATTTTTTTTCTCTGCGTACTCTGCGATCTCTGCGTGAGTATTTCCCCTATCTCCCTTTCTCCAAAAATCATTACCTTTACCCGCTGAAAAACAACATTGCTCATGTCCTTATTCGAGTCATACTTATCTCTGGGCTTTAGCCATATTTCTGATCTTGGCGGTTACGATCATATTCTCTTTCTGGTAGCCCTTTGCGCGGTTTAT
>JAGQVA010001040.1 GCA_020438265.1 Bacteroidota bacterium | reverse complement strand
TGCCGATTTGAGGTATTGAATGACCTCTGTTTTAGGTTTAGGTCCCAGATAATCAATGTTGGAGTTGGTTGCAGCTCTTGACTCAACCAGCCCTCTTAATGGGCCATCTCCCAGAATTTTCAGTTTAAAATCGTAATGTTCACAGGCATCAAGCAGCACTTCAATTCCTTTCTCTTCAGAAAGACGCCCAATGAACAAATAATAATCTCCTCTTTCGCCTCCATTATACCCAAAATCATCGGTGAAATTGGGCTTGATAAAAAACTGATTTTCAGGAACCTGAAGAGAAGAGTTTACGAAAATGCTCTTGGCAAATTCAGTAAAAACGATAAACCCGTCCACTTTATCACGAAAGGTATTTCTCATCTTGTGAAAAGCGGTGATAGAGGCAATAGAGGCGGTTTGTAAAAGGGAGTTATTCCACACTTTTTTAAAGATCGCGCCTATCGGGAATACCTTATTGACATTATCCTCATAAATCTCCCCGTTGTGATATAAATAAGCACTGGGACATATAAGGCGGTAATTGTGCAATGTTTGTACAATTGGCACATTGTGATGCTTCGCGGCATAAAAAATAGAGGGCGAAGCCACATAAAAAAAGTTGTGAACGTGAATCACATCCGGTTGGAAAGCTTTGATTTTCGCTTCCATTTTTTTGTAAGCATCCGAATTATAGATGCTTTTAAACATAAATCTGGCCTTATCCCAAAAGGATGCAATATCGGCATTATTAAAGGTCAAAGTGTCTACTTCATTACCGTGGCTTTCGAGCAGGTCTTTCTCGATGCCAAAGACGGTATCTTCCCCCCCTCTTTGCAAGTATTCATTATGTACCAATAATACTTTCATCTTTTACTTTGCGGTAAAAAATTCATATAAATCTTCGGACTTTTTGATCATTTTCTGGTAGCGGGGATTTTCCAGGAGTTCGGTCCTGACCGCTGTTTTAGCCATACTCTTTTGTTTGTTAGGCCGTGAATTCACCAGACTCAAATCCTGTCCTTCTTTAGTTTCTTTGTCCAGACGATCGATTTCCTGGAAAATATCTTCATTTTCAATTCTTCCCAAATCCTCGTCCATTTTCAACAATCCTGTACGACGATCCAGCTCCTGAAGACATTTGAGCGGATTATTGATCAGGTCTTCAAAATCCCAGATGATCAGCTTATCTTTTTGATCAACCAGTTCTTCGTGAAAAAGATTATACCAGTTGATCGCATTCCAATGAGAAACCCCATCTTCCCGCAGAATCAGCGAGGGAATTGCCTGCATCGGTTTACGGATCAGCAAAACGGAAGGAATTCCCCAGGAAGAAGCCAGTTTAATCTGTGAAGGCATGTGCAAATGATGTGCAATCCCCAGTGGTTTGTGGGCGTATTTTTCAATCAACAGCACACTATAGGTATTGGCACTGCGAGGGTATCCCTCTACGCAAAGGTCCATGTCCTTTTTGATGGCCAGTTCTTTGCGTTTGGTAGCCCAGACAGAGTTTCTGCCGATTTGGTTTCTTAAATGGAGCTTAAGGTTGCTTATAAAGCTTGCCGGATTCATACTCATATTCATCTTTTATTACCAGTCGGAATGATCGTAAAAATGGGCTGATACTTCATGTACATTATCATAAACCCGATCAATTTCTTCTGGTGTAAGTACCTTTTTCCAATAGCCAACATTTTTCTTGCTGTCTCTTTTGGTATGGGTATTTACCTCGGAGGTACTTGATTCGTAAATGGCGTTTTTGATTTTATCAGTCAATTCGAGGTTGAGGGCCTGATAGAGGTTTTCGTATTCCTTTTGTGGATTAATTGAAAGATCTTCATTGCGAAGGTAAACCCACTCCGGATGTTCTTCACGATAACACTGCACCACATGATAAATCAGTTTCCACAATACCATGGCCTGATCAACCGCGCTTTGTTTTTCAGCAGCGTACGCGCGAATTTCTTCTTCATAAGGATACAAAAACCGATCCATGAGTTCTTTTTGCTCAAGAAGATGTTCAAACGGGAAGTCATAATTACGCTTTTTGGCACTGGCTACGAAAGCAGCCGGATGGCGAATAAGCATAACTACCTCCATATCATATCTCTCGGCCAGCCACTCTGCCGAAAGTACCGCGATAGGGTCTTTCACCAGCTGGCGTTTACTCATAATCAGATTGGTGTGCGTACGCACAGTGCGGTAAACTT
>JAGQVA010001039.1 GCA_020438265.1 Bacteroidota bacterium | reverse complement strand
TCTTCTCATCGTTGAAGTCGAAGATATAGCGGATGCGACGCAGGATATCGTTATTATTCATGGGTCGATGATACGAAATAATGATTGATTTCCGATCAAAAACTTCAATCCCATTCGAAATCCCCATTGCCTAAATCAATACAAAGCGATTATCTGGGTTGTTCGGTTTTTAACAAGATCTCAATTTAGACAAATTCCTTCTTTATTCGTATTTTTGTTTAAAGATCATCAGTATGGGAAAGGTTCAGATACAAACAGAAATAGATATTCAAAAACTTCTTTCACAATTGGAAACAAGCCAGTTAGAGGAGTTTTTACGTGAAATAAGAGCTTTAATAATTCGCCGAAAAAGTAAGGATACTCAAACACTTCAATTAAAACTTTTACAAAAGCTTAATGAGGAATGTGTGTTAACCGAATCTCATAAGGAAAAATTTCGTCAATTAACTGACAAAAAAGAGACTACCGAGCTCACAGCCAATGAACAAAAAGAGCTTTCAAAACTTATCCAGGAAGAAGAAAGTCTAAGGTTGAAAAGAATTAATATTCTAGGAGAATTAGCCCAACTTAAAGGTATTTCTTTACCTGAACTTACAAAAGAACTTGGCATTTACCCGTCCGAAAGTGTCTGAAAAGTATTTAAGTAAGGAAACTAAAAATCTCGAGGTTCACTTGTATCACCCTCGCCAAGACAAATGGGAAGAACATTTTGTGTGGAATGAAGACAAAACGATCATCCTTGGAATTAGCCCAATTGGTAGAGGTACAATTTCATGTCTGAAAATCAACAGGGAAGAAGCGGTTAACCTACGAAAGGCATTGAAGATGTTTGGAGTACACCCTCCAAAAAAATTTTGAATGAGATCGTTGCTTCACTTACAGCAAAATTTAAATCAACACAAAAACATCACACCACATTATTACCACTATTATGCAAAAATTCGCAATCCTATTCCTTTTACCCCTATTAATTATATTCTCCTGCCAAAACGAAAAACCCTCGAAAGAACTCACCGACCCGAAAACAGAGATCAAATACATAGAAGAAAATCTTCTTCCAGCGATTATCGTCAAAGGGAAACCAACCGAAAACTTCAGCATGGCTGAAAGAATGGAATATCACAAAGTACCGGGCGTAAGTATAGCGGTCTTAAAAGATGGAAAAATCAGATGGACAAAAAGTTATGGTTTTGCCAATACAAATACGGGAAAAAAAAAAAAAAAAAACACGCTTTTCCAGGCTGGTTCTATTAGCAAACCCCTTGCTGCGCTTGCTGCTTTAAAACTGGCGGAAGAAGGAAAAATAGATCTGGATACAGATGTGAATACCTATCTGACTGGTTGGAAGATTCCTGATAGCAAGTTTCTGGAAGAAGAAGATGTTACCATTACGAGATTATTAACCCACACAGCAGGAATGACGGTTCATGGATTTCCCGGCTATACTCAAACGGATACCTTTCCCGATATTGAAACGGTTTTGAAAGGAGAAGGAAATACGCCGGCGATTTTTGTGGATACTTTTCCCGGAGCTATGTGGCGGTATTCCGGAGGCGGGTATACGGTCATGGAAAAAGTGGTGGAAGATGTGAGCGGGATGCCTTTGGAAGCGTATATGGCTCAAAATATTCTTAAACCAATGGGACTTGAAAACAGCACTTATGAACAACCTCTACCAGAATCTTTGCATGAAAACGCCAGCGCAGCTTACGACAATTTAGGAAATATCATTGAGGGGCTTTGGCATAATTACCCCGAACAGGCAGCTGCGGGACTATGGACCACGCCGACCGATTTGGCTAAGTATTTTCTGGAAATCCAGGGAATATATACTGGAAAAAAAGAGGGGATTTTATCTCAGGAAATGGTTAAAACAATGCTAACCAAGCATGAAAATGGCTGGGGACTCGGACCGGGTATGCAAAAAGAAGGAGACTCACTTATGTTTGGTCATGGGGGTAAAAATGCAGGTTTTACCAATAATATGATGGCTTTTGCCAATCATGGTGCCGGAGTAGTTGTCATGACTAATGCTGATAATGGAGGCAGGCTTATTGCAGAAATTATTCGTGCGGTTTCTGCTTACTATGACTGGAATATTACCAAGCCCAGAGTTGTTGAGACGATAGAACTCGATGAGGAAAAAATCTCCATGTTAACGGGAACCTATATTTTTGAAGAACAGGTTGATGGAAT
>JAGQVA010000102.1 GCA_020438265.1 Bacteroidota bacterium | reverse complement strand
CATTTTGCGATAATCCCACAACTTTTGACTAAAATTTGATTTCAGTTTCTTTGAAAAATATTGAAAATCAACATCTGTAATCACAAATCCATGAAGGACAGAATCTGTGAGATAATAGGTTATAAATGCCTGTTTTTGACTGAGTTTAGCTTGAATAGCCGTAGGTGAAATAATCGTTTGCTGATGGGATTTCAGATCAAAATCAGGATGGGATTTTTCTAAAAACAGAAGAATGGAATCATGCTTTTGCTGAAGAAAATACTTTTCCGCCCAATATCTGGCTAACAGAGACGAATCTTCTTCGGTTTCCTGATTTTCAAGTTCAAATATGTTTTCTTCCAGGCGGTGAATATTGACCCTAATCCGGGTTTCAGTCTCCAGGACCTCCATCGGCACATTGGAATTCTGCCTTAGTTTTGACATTTGTATGCCTTCATAAAGGGCTGCCGTTTTTGACTTTTCAGATATCGAAAAAGCACGATTGAGATATCCCTTATTTCCTGTTAGTTGGTAAAGATCCAGGCAATTTTCCAGGGCTCTCGTGTAAAACTCCCTGGCCTGCTGCTGGATTTCCAGTTTGGTCTCTTCACTGCGGAAACCCTTTCGGATTTGTTCAATCTGATTTAAAACAATCTGATAACACGTATCAGCTGCCATCAGATAATCAGGCTGCCCTTTTCCTTTGACTCTCAGCGCTTTTGCCTTTTCATCCAAAGCGACAATATAAGCGATTTTCGCCTTGGGTTCGGCCTGAAAATCAGGATGTTTCAGAGGATCGGTTTCAGTATATTCTGGAATTTCCATTTGAATCATTTCCTGAAAAAGTGGTAAAGACTGATCCGGTTTGGATGATCGGGTCAGGAAATTTCCTACTATATATAAAGTGGAGTTTCTTGTCCCATGACCAGGATAAATATTTGAAAGGTTAAGCGCTTTTTCATAATATTCCGATGCCTTTTCCTTTTTATGAAGTTGTTCATAAGTTTGTGCAATATCGAAATACTCGTTAATCAGAGAAGGGTTTGAATTTCCATCAATTTCCTTTTTGATTTTCTCCCCTTGCTGAAAATAAGACAGGGCTTTTTCATTCTGTCCGGTTTCTCTATAAATAATTCCTATCAACCCCAGGCAATCAGCAGCATTATGGAGCAAATTAATCCTCTGACAAATTTCCAGGGATTGTTCAAAATTTTCAATTGCCAATTCATATTCATAGAGATTTTTATAGACTTCCCCCAAATGATAATAACAATCAGACAGCAGTGCTTCATCTCCAACAGTTTTTACGATCTGAACAGCTTTAAGCAAAAACTCCAGCCCTCCCGGCCGGTCTCCAAGCCAATCTTTCGTTCTACCCAGATTTAAGAGACATTTTCCATATTCGACCATCTCATTTGCTTCATAAAAAAGGGGAAGGGCAGTTGAATAGTATTCTGCGGCTTTGCTATGATAAGATATTTTGTTATAAAAAAAACCTGTGGAAGTAAGATAAACCCTGTATTGGGGAGAATTTTCCTTTTTCAAAATGGGAAGCACCTCCAGGCTATATTCCAGTGCTTTTTCATATTCTCCTAAATCTTCATACACTTCTACCAAAGTGATTAATATCTTAGCCTCTTCAGGACTTGAGTATTTTTGACTCAATATTAAACCCTCAGATGCATAAGAGATCGCTGTTTCCAGCTCACCATTCACCCGATGCAAATCTCCCAGCAAATACAAAACCGGAATCATCAGCGAATCATTTTTCTCTTTTCCCTCAATTTTTTCCCATGCTTCTGCACTTAGGGTGAAATACTTAGTAGCAGAGTCCCATTTACTTATTTTGTAAAAGGATTCTGCTTTTTCACGCATCAATTCAAAGGTTTCAAACGATTCATTTTGCTGGGGGAATAAATAGCCAGGTAAAAGAAATGAAACAAGTCCAAAGATTAACAGCTGTGGATTTATCATTAGGTAGTATATCTATTGAGGTTGTTCTTATAGCAAGTATGAAAGAATTTCCTTCTCTTCGTTATAATTTAACCTTTGTTTTTCACAATCCACCAACCGAAACTAATGAATATTAATCCGATTAGCCCCCATCCCCATATTGGAAACCCCTGTTTTTCCAACGGCCCTGCATCTCCCTGCACCACAAATCCCGCCCAGTAAAACGGATGGTGTTTGCTCGGTGGCATTTCCTTCAAAAACCGCAGTTTTGCGTTGCGCAGGGCTTCATCCTTTGACTGGCCTTCAGCCAGCGCTTCATAAAAATACCCCATCAAATCAGCAGTACTTTCATCTTCTGCAGGCCAGAGGCTCATGACTATGCTGGGGACGCCTGCGTAGGCGAACGCACGACCAAGGCTCATTACCCCTTCTCCACGCTGAAGTTTTCCGAAACCTGTATTACAAGCGGAAAGAACGGCCATTTGAGCGTTGAGGCGCATATTGTAGAGTTCCCAGGCGTAGAGGTTATTGTCTTCGGTCGAGTCCCCGGTAGAGGTGAATATAAGGTAGGAGTTCAGAGGGTTTTCCCCATCTATAATGGCATGTGTTGCCAGATGCAAAATCCCATAATCAATCGCATTAGATTTAAAAACAGCTTCATTGGCCATTTCACCACTGAGAGAATATACCGAAAAAAACTCTTTTAACCGCTCAATTTCAATAACGCTACCTTTCAATTCAGAAAGATTGCCTCTGATGGTATCCTCCCTTCTTGTTACAGGCTCTGGTAAAGTCTGGGGCATGCTGGTTAATTGTTGCTGATTAAATGAAGGAGCGAATGCGAGTACCTTTCCATTTCCTCCATGTTTCCTTAATGGATTAGAAAAGATGGTAGCTGAGTATGTATAGTGAATTTCATGATTTCTTATTAGATAATTCAAAGCTCCCATATATGAATCTTTTTTATCTTCATCTTTCTTCACCAGTATTTCAAAAGGAATCGTAGCTAATAACCCATCTGGAGAAATAATGAGATCTTTCCCTCTAATTAGCTCTTCTACCGGTTCAATAAGAACTGCATAAAGCTGATTAGAAATCTGAAGGAATTTCTTCATATCCGCACCTTCCTCTTTTGAGGCAAATCTGTAAAAATCTGCCAGGGAATAAATAAAGTCAGCTTCCATTGGGCTCCGGAAAAATTGAAAATTCTCACTGGTGATTACAAATGTGTATATTTCCCCTATATCCGCCGCCCAGTAATAACTAATAAGTGCCTCATCCTTTTTTAATTTTTCCATAACTAAACCTGGAGAAGCAGATTTAGCTTCGTATTTCATCTGAAAATAATCAGGATAATCTGTTTCCATGACTGTTAGCAGAGAGTCGTAAGATTGTTTTTTTGTAATTAGTGCCATCTTCAATTCTGCCAATTGGGCTGAGTCCACACTTTCGCCCTGGCTGCTTAGATTAAGCAGATTGCCTTCCAGATCATTGACTACCTCTCTCAATTCGGTTTCTGTTTTGAGTACTTTTCCAGGAATAGACGAAAATTGAAGTGCCTGATGAGAACTAATCGCCCCGCTCAGTACTGTGGCTTTCGATTTCTCTGCAATGTCAAAGGCACGGTTGAGATACTCAGAATTATGATTTTCTTCATATAAGGAAAAACAGACTGCCAGGGCAACTTCATAAATCTCACGGACATTACCCTGGAGAGTTAATTTGCTTTCCTGATATTGATAGCCATTGCGCATTTGAGTAATTAAGTGTAGAGCTAATTGAAAGCATGTGTCTGCCTGAAGCAGATAATATTCTTCTCCTATTTCCCGAAACGCATAAGCCTTGTATCTCAACGATATAAGATACTCTTTTGCTGCAATAGGCTTCTGGTCTGGAGAAGGATGCTTTTCCGGATCAGCATTATCAAAATCAGGCAAATTTTCAATAATCGCCTTTTGAAAAGATTCAATAGCTTTGGTGTAATCTCCCAGGAGGTAATATGTGCGGCCTATAGTATTCCAGCAATTGATTAAATCCTTGCCGGCAAAAGTTTCGAATATCGGCAAAGCCTGATAATAATAATCAAGGGCTTTTCTACGGTCATCATGGTCAAGATAATAATCTCCCGCAGCCATTAGGGATAGAGCAATGTACCAATGATTGGGGGGGAAAAGAGATTTTGCGACTTCTAATTGCAGGGAATAATATTCACGGGCTTTTTTAATATCACCTATGAATGAATAAGTATCAGCCATCGCGCTGAGACAAGTAATCCAAAAAGGATGCCTGGCCTTTTCGAGAATAGGTAGTCCTTTATAATAATATTTCAGCGCTTCCTGATAGTTTCCGGATCTTTTATAAACTTCTCCAATATTGACATAATTTCCCCCCAGGTAGAAGTGATCCGGACCCAGATTCGCTACGGTAAGTTGTTCAGCCTGAAATAAATAGTTTAATGCTTTTGCATAATCCCCCATATCCAGATAGCAGCTACCTATGCTGTTAATACAAGTATAATATTCTGGGAGTTTATATTTTTCAAAAAGAGGTAATGCTTTTAATCCATATTCGATGGATTTTTCTTTCTCCCCTATCCTTGAATGCACTGAACTGATACCATAATAGACATATGCAAGATCACGATGCTCTGGCTTTTCATAAATGGGCATGGCTTTTTCCAGATACGATTTCGCATTGGCAAAATCGCCCAAACGGAGAAATGAGAAACCGATAAATCTATATAAATGACCAAAGGTTATATCGTCTTCTGGGAAATAGATAGCTCTGATTGTTAAGGCTTCTTCTCCCGTTGTAATACACTCTTCATATCTTCCATAATTATTATGCAAAGTTGTCAGGTAATACAGGGAAGTCCCCAGTTCTTTGTGTTGATTTCCAAACTTAGCTCTTATCTGAGGAATTATTTCCAGCAACAGCGCATAGACTTCTTCAAATTTCTGCTGGTAAAACCAGGCCATCGCTATTTGGTTTTTACAGAAAAAATATTTTTCAAGAATTATAGAATCCTCTGGATTTATCAAAGCATCATTCCAAAGGATAGCTGCCTGCCCATAATACATAGCAGCAGAATCCCACTTCATGGAATCTACCAGGATATTTGCCTTTTGTAACAACTTTGATGCTACAAGGGTATCTGGCTTCTGGGAAAAAAGGCTGGAAACAGACACCAACCCTACGATTAAGATGAAAAATTGCTTTTGGAAAAACATAGAAAATATTAGTTCGATTTTTCAAAATACTACTTTTCCCGAAGAATCGCATAAAAACATCCTATAAGGACCACGCAAAGCCCCCAAATCCATAGAGGAATTTCGTTACTCTTCAGTGGCCCGGCATCCCCCTGCACCACAAATCCCGCCCAGTAAAACGGATGGTGTTTGCTCGGAGGCATTTCCTTCAAAAATCGCAGTTTTGCGTTGCGCAAGGCTTCATCCTTGGATTGACCTTCAGCCAATCCTTCATAAAAATACCCCATCAGATCTGCGGTACTTTCGTCTTCGGCGGGCCAGAGGCTCATTACGATGCTGGGCACGCCGGCGTAGGCGAAAGCACGGCCAAGGCTCATTACGCCTTCACCACGCTGGAGCTTGCCGAAGCCGGTGTTACAGGCGGAGAGGACGGCCATTTGGGCGTTGAGACGCATGTTGTAGAGTTCCCAGGCGTAGAGGTTATTGTCTTCTTTATCGCTGGTAGTGTCGTTGGTGGTGGTGAAGATGAGGTAGGAATTGGCGGGTTCTGCAGCGTTAATTATCGCATGTGTGGCCAGATGTAAAATTCCATAATCCTGAGCAAGAGATTTAAAAGCAGACTCCGTAGCCATCTCTTTTTCAAGCTTAAGTACAGAGAATAACTCTCCTAAAAGAGCCACTTCTCTATATATGCCTTTCAGGTTAGCGAGCTTACCTCTAAGCGTATCTTTTCTTTGATTAGAAAGTGCATTTGTAGCAAGTTCTGTTGAAGCGGAGTTTTCAGCAGAATTAAAAGCAGGGGCAAAAGCCAAAACCTTGTCACTTTTCGTTGATGTCATTTTGTCCTCAATAAGGAACGTACCAGAATAAGTGTAAGCAATAGGGTTCTCTTGCACTAAAAAAGGTAAAGATGAAAAGGATAAGCTGTTAGACTCAGGTAATTCTTTTAGCAGTACTTCAAAAGGGATTAAGCCCAATAATCCTGAAGGTGAGATAATGATTTTTCTGTTCAGAAGATGTCCTTCCAATGGTTTTAACAAAGAATTGTATAAATCGGCAGAAATCCTGGTGAATGCTGGAAGTTCTTCCGAAGAAGTAAGGATACGATGAAATTCTCTCATTTTCTGAGATAAATCTTCAGGAATTTCTCGCGAAAAAAATTGATAATCATCTTTAGAAATGGCCAAACCAAATAAAATTTCCCCTCCCCAAAAATAGGTTATAAAAACCTCTTCCTCCGATAACCGGCGCTGAATTTCTTCCATGCTTGCGACCTCCGCCCCGTATTTAAGCTGATAATATGCTGAATAGGAACTTTCAATCTCATTTAAAAGCGAATCATAAGCCCGTCTTTTAAAGGTCATTTGTAGTTCAGCGTCAACCAATACTGAAGAGTCGCCCCCATTTTTCATCTGGAAAATAACCGATTCCAGATATACCAATTCATTTTTAAGTCGTTCAACCTTCTCTGTTAGGACAGAAGGTAACGCTGCATGCTCCCAGGCCCGATTTGCCTTAAATACATCACTAAGCGCTACCGCTTTTGATTTTTCTGTGAGGTTAAAAACCCTGTATAAATAGGTCGTGTCCCTGGTAAGCTCATAAATTTTTAAATTTATCTGAATAGCCCTTTCATAAATATCATAATAACTCTCCAGGAGAGAATATTTACTATCTTCATCTCTAAAGCTTTTACGCATTTTCTCAATTGTATACATCGCCAGCTGAAAGCAAGTATCAGCATGAAATAACAGACCCAGATCATTATTTTCATTTGCTTCCTTCCAAAAGGTATTCCCCTTACCTCTCAAAGAGTTAATGTAGCTGGCGTCGTACAAGGGTACTTGCGTTCGATCAGGATGCCGGTAAACGTTTTGATGGGTAAATTCTGGAAGATTAAATAAAATTGACTTTTGATAATACTCTCTGGCCATGTCAAATTTTTTCATTGATAAATGAACACTGCCAAGATTTATATAAGCCACAATCATCTCTTTACTGGTTGGAGCAAGAATCTGCTTTTTGATGGCCAGGGACTGATGGTGAAACTTGAGTGCCTTTTCAAATTCCCCCATTCCTTCATACACGATACCGATATTCATTAAGCAAGTGGTCAGGTAAGAATGGTTTGATCCCTCCAGGAAGGGTAAAGCCTTGAAATAGTAATCCAGTGCCTTATCAGGATTGTTTTTCGTGTAAAGGGAGCCAAGATTAACCAGTGTGCCCCCTTTTTGTATGGGGTTCTGTAGCATTTCAAAAGCTTTTTCAAAGAATTGATTGGACTTTTCGTAGTCTTTGAGGCCGAAATATTCTAATCCAATAAAACTTAATAAAGAGGGTACATACGGATGATTGACTGCCTCAAAAATTGCTAAGGCCCTGGAATGATAATCGAGGGCTTGCCCAAAATTTTCATCCTTATAGTAAATTGAAGCCATATTACTCAAAATGAATCCTACCGAAAGATCATTAATAGGTAATAATGTCTGGGCCATTTGTAAGGATTGATTTGCAGATTCTAACGCTTTTTCTCTCTTTCCCAAATCAGAGTATATACTGCTAAGGTTCATTAAAGTACGCATGTGGGAGAGATCATCATCCTTGAAAAAAGGTAAAGCTTCCAGGTAATAATCCAATGCGTTCTGATAATCTCCCAACTCATTATAACTATACCCTAAACCAAATAAGGTTTTGCCTTCGAGAATATGATGATTATTTTTCAATATTGGCAAAGCCCTCTGGTAGTACTTGATTGCTTCACGCTGGTCTGATAATAAATAGGCTATATCGTAAAGGGTTACTCCTATCAATACATGATCTTGAGGTAGATGCGCTTCTTGTATGTCCAGGGCTAATAAAAATTGCTGAATCGCACTATCTGTTTCGTTTCTAATCCGAAGAAATTGTCCTTTTTGCCAGAGAGCGCCTCCTACCTCCAGGTGCCGTTTTCCCAATTGAGCCATCATTTCAGGCAAAATCTGACGGTTCAGGCTTTCTCCCTCAGAGTGTTTCTTCAACTTGTACAGGCTATTGATTTCTGAGTTTTTAGCCTGAAAATACCTTTCCCAAAGGCGTCTTTCTCTACTAACCTCTGCGATATTAGCCCAGGCTTTAGCTGCGTCCCCAAAATAGCTTATGGCTGAGTCCCATTCTGAAGAGTCAGCAAAAACTTGAGCTTTCCGCATCATTTTACTGGCTTTAAGGGTATCTGTATCCTGGGCTTGAGCCTGGAAAAAGGATAATAATAAAATAATTCCTGATACAATCGATCGCAAGATATTCATCACCTTAGAAATTGAGTGCCCCATTAAACTACTATTTATTCTTGAAATACCTGAAAGCAGCTAATGCTAATAGAATTATACAATCACCAATTATAAACCAAATGTGTATTGCCATGTTATCCTTCCATACCTATCGCATCCGCCGAAAATACTGGACATTCTCATAAGCTACTCCCTGCGGTGTTTTTCCTCTTTGAATGATCCTCATTGTTCGGTCAGGTAATATTTCCCGGCTGGCAAAAGAGATTTGTTCGCCCCGATAAAAAGCCGCTGTAGTCAAAAGACGAGGATTTCGCAATTCAGCCATGACCATGTCGACTCCGTTTTGTCCATCTGCCTCGTAACCCAATCCGTCAGGTTTAATCTGGTAATCCCCGTTAAATGCTTTTCCTTTTTCATCTACCCATTCCATGTCAATTTGCAAAATACCAGGCTCCTTGGCGAGGGAAAAACGATAGGTACACGAACGCGGAATAGAACCATACTGGCTGGTGGATTTATAGGGAATCAATTCCCATGTGCCGAGAAACTGATCTGCGATCATAAAATATAAATTATCAAAAATGATGTTGAAGAAACTCAATTCGCACATAGCGATAGCGGAATATCGTTAATCTTCGATAGCGAAGCAAGTGCGAAGCGGGATATCAAATAGAATGATAGAGAGACTGTCTTAAAAGTCCTAAAAATCAACACAGAGGCACTGAGACACGAAGACAGGTAACTGATTATCAAACCTTATTCATCTCCGTGCCTCTGTGTTTTTTATTAAAATCGACCTTTTTAGAATCATTGAATAAATGTCCGAAATTTTAATATCCCAAACCCAACTCCTATCCCCAGAATGATCAGTATGAGAATAGTCCACCAAAACTCTGTGGGAAAAATGGACAAGCTAATCAACGCCCCCGCATCTCCCATCACGATAAAGGGTGCCCAGTAATAGGGATGTGCTTCGGAAGGATGCTCCTTTAAATAATCCATTTTGGCGTTTCTGAGTGATTCATCTTTGGTTTTTCCCAATAACAAATTTTGATAAAACGACACCATCATTTCCGAAGTACTTTTGTCTCCGACTTTCCAAAGGCTCGCAATAATTGAAGGAACACCTGCATAGGAAAAAGCACGCCCCAGGCTCATCACTCCTTCAGCTCTTTGCAAATAACCCGTTCCGGATTCACAAGCCGACAAAACCACCATTTGCGCCTTCAAATTGAGGTTGTACAATTCCCAGGCATATAAATCATCAGGATGTTTGGCATGATCAAAAAGACTTCGAGCCTGTGAATTGTTTGACTCATTCATAGAAAAAATGAGCCTGGACTCCAATGGCAGGGTATCATTGATATAAGCGTGAGTAGCCAGGTGAATAATCCCATAACGAGAGGCTTCTTTCAAAAAATGTTTTTTGCTGGCTCCTTCCCCCAGACGGGTTTTCCCTCGCATCAGGGTAGCAACCTGATGTACTTCTTTCCTGGTATGTTCCAGATCTGTCTTGGGAGCATATCCTAAAAATTTTTTGGCATCGGGTACTATTCTTTGCAGTCGCGGCTCATCCCGCCACTTATCCGATTGCCACCATAAAGTCGAGGAGTATCCATAAGCAATCTGAAAATCCCTGATCAAATAAGGCAGAGAATACCAGTCCCGTTTTTCCGTGTCTTGTGAAAGTAAAATCTCAAAAGGCAGTTTGTTGAGGAATCCATCCGGAATAATAATCAAATGATGATTTTCTATGAGTTTTGTAATGGGATATAAAAGGGTTTTATATAAGCCCCGGGATTTATGATAAAACCCTTTTATATCTGAACCACTATCCCTTATGTATAACAAAACATCGGAGATTTCTGCATCCAAAGAACCTTTTTCCTCACGATAAACAGCGAAACTGTCCCTGGTAATCGCGAATAAAAACCATTCTCCCTCTCCTGAAAAATATTCGATAATGGCCTGATCTGGTATTAACTCATTTTGTATTTCAG
The DNA here is from genome assembly GCA_020438265.1 of Bacteroidota bacterium. GTDB lineage: Bacteria > Bacteroidota > Bacteroidia > J057 > J057 > JAGQVA01. The sequence continues at coordinate 498 of JAGQVA010000102.1, read as the reverse complement.
CGATTGAAACGACTCCGTAATCATAAGCAAGCTGATAATATTGAGGATAGCGTTGTTGGAGTTCCCTTTTCAGAGAATCGTATTTCTGATTAAAGTCAAACTTCTGATTTTTCCAGTATGTAAGTCTTTCAGAGTCAATAGATGATTCTTCCTGCTTGGCGAGGTTAATCTGATTGGCATAAAAAGTACGCCAACGATTGACCTCAAATAATTCTTTTTGCATCGCTGTATCAACACCTGCATAAAGCAGAGCCTCATTTTGGCGAATATGTGCGGTAAGCAGGGCACTTTTACTTTTTTCTGTCCATTCAAATGCCTGATATAACACCTCCCGATTTCCCGTCGCTTCATACAAATCGAAAGCTGTACTTATAGCCATTTCGTATAATTCTCTATTTTTTTCCTGAAAAATTTTTTGGGTTCCTTCGCTTTGGTAGTCCTGGTTTAAGCTATCAGAAAGTGTTACCGCCAATTGTATCGTTTCAAAAGTAAGCTTCA
>JAGQVA010001038.1 GCA_020438265.1 Bacteroidota bacterium | reverse complement strand
TTTCGCAGCCGAAGGCTCCATGACCGGGTCTGGAGTAGGATCTCCTGTTTGATCCTCCACTTTTTTTGCGTCGATCACTTCGAGCATTTTTTCCGGAACTTCCTGCTCAAGGTCTGCCATCAATCCCTGTGCGGCAGCAATTAATCGATTGGCACGCAGGGTTCGGTTTTCAGACGAAATAACCTCATTCTGAATATCTTTCTTTAACCCATTATAACGGGCAAAAAGATGAATCACACTATTGTCATAATAACTTCCACTGGCGATATTGGCCATTTCATCCAGGGCATCTTTCAGTCTGTTATTCATCAGCAGGTGGCGAAGATATTCTTTACGAGTCATATATATTTGTTCTTTTTTTTGCTAAAATATGAAAAATAGATTATTGGCAGAAGTGGAATAAAATATTTATGTTTATTCCCAAGTCATTATTAGCTGATTTATGCCCTTCGTTTCCTCAAGTATCTATCAAAAAGCCACTCAACTTGCATTGAAGGAGGGGTTATCATCTAAACTTTTGAGCCAATACCTGAGTTTGCCTGCAATCATTAATGGCGATAAATATATTCCTATTGACCTGCTTTGGGACGTTTATGAACTGGCTGATCAGCATTTAAACCCCGGTTTTTCCATCAGACAAGGGATGCAATTAAACTCAGATGACTACGGAACGCTGGGCCTATCCTGGAAAACGTGTTGGAAAGCAAGAGAAGTGCTGGACAGAACCGAAAGGTATATGATTCTGGTTACGGATGAGGGATCCATTCAAATTGAAGAAAGCGAAGGAATCACCAAACTCAGCCTTTTCCGCGATCCGGAGCGGCGAGGCACGGAAATGAGTAATGAAACGTCTCTTGTAATGCTTTCAGGAGTTATCAGGGAAGTAACTGCGAAAGATATCCATCCGGTTAATATCTTATTTACACATTCTTCTGACTTTCCAGAACCTTTCCATGAATACTTTAGCTGTCAGGTGAGTTTTGACCAGCCCGTAAATGCCATTCACTATAAAACCTCAGACATCGACGTTCCGACCCTCAAAGCAGACAAAAGCATTCATCAATTTCTTGTGGAAAGAATGGACGAAGAGACCAAAGGCATTAGAGTCAATGCAAATAAACTGGTCAGCGAGATAAAAAACCTGATTATTGAAGCCTTGCCCAGTGGAATCCCCAGCGTCATCCAATTAGGCGATCACCTGGGCATGAGTGCCCGCACCTTAAAGAGAAGACTATCAGAAAAAGGGCTTACTTTCAGAGAAGTTGTCCAAAATGTTCAGGAAGAAATTTCCATTGACTTATTGAAAAATTCCGATTGTTCTATTGGTGAAATTGCCTTTCAAACCGGCTTTTCCGAACAAAGCGCATTTAACCGTGCCTTTAAAAGATGGAAGGATCAATCGCCTGTTGAATATCGAAAATCCTGCTGATTTTTGACAAAAACTACCCTATTTCCCCCAATTGGCCTCTAGTGTCAATCCTTTGGCACGAAGAGTCAAGCATCTCGCTGCGAATCCCGCCAATTTTACTTTTGTATTAACGAACAAGAGTAAAACGACAACTTATCTAAACTATCTGAATCATGACACCAAAACAACAAAACCGAATCATTGGCCTGATGTATTTGCTTGTAATTATCTGTGCGGGATTTAGCCAGGGTTATGTACGAGGAACGCTGGTCATGCCAGGCGATGCAGAGGCAACTGCTGCAAATATCATCTCTCATGAAGGTCTTTTCCGTCTGGGATTTGTGACCGATCTGATTGCTTTTCTGCTGGATGCAGTTATCTCCGTGATGTTTTATCAACTGTTTAAGTCATATAATAAAACCTTATCGATGGTATCAGCCGCCTTGCGTTTACTGGCTCATCCGGCCATTGGCAGCCTGAATTTGTTGAATCACTTTATGGCTCTACAGGTTTTGGGAGGCGCGGATTTTCTCGAAGTATTTGAACCTGAGCAATTGCATTCTATCAGTTTGCTCCTGATGGAAGCTCACCGTATTGGCTATCTGATTGCCGGCGCATTCTTTGGCGTTCACTGTTTCCTTCTGGGAATGTTGATTTATCGGTCCAACCCCATCCCCGGAATCTTTGGAATATTTATGATCCTGGCTGCCGGAGGCTATTTAATGGAGACATTCGGAGATTTCCTTTTTCCTGGCAATGAAGAATGGCTGGCGCTTCTGGTGGGAGTATC
>JAGQVA010001037.1 GCA_020438265.1 Bacteroidota bacterium | reverse complement strand
CAAAACCATTACCCATAGAAAAGTTTCCCCAACCACGGCTGTCATAATAACTCATAATCGTAGGTGTAACTGTAATTTTTCCTGGAGAGACAAAACATGCGCCACCTTCGGCACCAGCAATCGCAGATCCACCTGAAGGAGGGTCAGTATTGCCATAGTCATCATAGGAGGTATTGTTTCCGTTCCATACACATGCATGTGTGTGGCGAGAACCCAACAAGTGCCCCATTTCATGGGTTACTACTTTCACCGGACGGGAATAGGTAGGTACTGTGGCATAGGAACCATTGGTTTGGGTAACGCATAATGAATTATCGACATTGCTGGCACAAACGCCGGAAAATCCTGCAGCAATCCCACCACCGCCTGAAGTGCTATAAGAAACCAAATGGCCTAAATCTCCATTGATCGAGCTGGTTTGGCTCTGGAATTGGGTTCTCATCGTTGAGGTAGAGCCCGAATAAGGACTGGTAGAGGTCCAGATAAAAATATCCGATACCTGCATATTGATATTTTCATTCGCATAAAGGGTTATCGCCTGGTTGAACAAACCTGTGATATTGCTGGTTGTGTTTGCACCATAATTCTGGTAGTAATTATAGTCTACCTCTACATAGACATTAATACAATCTCCCACATCCTCTGTCGGAGGACGAGGCAGCAACATGGCGGGATCATACGTTTCACCATCATCTTCTGTAAAACAATCCAGTGTGTGGGATTTAGTCAATTTCAAATCATCTTCTCTGTAGGCGATGTGCTGGCTGTTTCCCTCTTCCTGGATTTTACCAAGCACGAAATTGCCATTAATTTCTTCTGAGCTGAAAAAGCCCATCACTTCATTTTCAAACACAGAAATTGCTACAAGGCTATTGGTGTGATTTTCAATAACCCCACGATAGTGTGTACCCAAATCGACATCCAGATTACCCATACTGGAAGTCCGAACGACAAGTCCCGGAGTGGTAATGTTTACCTTCACCAGACGCAGATAGTAGTCACCTTCATGGGTAGGCACTCGCATAGAGATGAAAGGAGCCGGAAAACGTCTGAACTCTGCAATGTCTTTTTGACTAAGGTTCAATAAGGTTCCACGGTCCAGTGCCTGACTCAGTACAGGATGATCAGCGATGCTGGATTCCTGAGGATTCATCTCAAAAAGAGAAACATTCTTTAATGCCTCTGTCTGAAGGGCACGATTGACCAGTGTAGCGGGTCTGTACCTGGCGTTTTCATTCACCTGGGCCTGGATTCCCAGTATGCCAAGCATTAGCATACTAAATAAAAAAATAGTAGAAAGTACTCTCATAATATAAAAGCAGTTAAGTGTGTAAATGCAGATTTTGTCAGGTTATGATTTATAACCTGGTAAGACAGAACCAAATGGGGGAGGAATTATCTCTGGTTTAGAGACATTTAGAAACCATCACCATCATAAAGAAAGTAGAGGTAGTTATGATATTTCATAAAGTATCTATTCTTATATGTGATTTTTGAATTGATCAAAAATTATACAATATGTAAACCGAATGGGTTTCCTAAATATATGGATTTATGAAATAAATAAAGGATTCAATTAAGATTTATGCTCTAAAAGGCCTTAGAGCACTGTAATAAAATACCTGAAAAAGATTTTTAAAATAGACTATTCTTAAATTTTCACCAAAAATAACATTCACAGAATTTCATCCAACTATCCCTGGAATTCTAAATATTTGAATCAAATTAATTTTCAGCGATGTAAAATAAATATTTTTATACAAACAATCAGGCTTAATAAATCATTCTCATAGACTCTCAATTCCCTGTCAGATGAATAATGTCCAAAACCAGATTGTAAGCTTTACAGGTAATTTGTATGAAATTACATTATAACATTACTCATACCGCAACCCCTCAGCCGGATTCCCCATAGCCGCTCCAATCGCCCGAAAACTCATCGTTATCACCGCAATCAATAAAGCTGCGATACTTCCCAACAGGAATAAATACCAATAATCAACCGTATCAATTCGATAGGCAAAATCCAATAGCCAATTATTTACAAAAAACCACGCAGCAGGAATAGCAATCAGACTTGCCAGAGAAATCAACAATACAAATTCGCGATAAATCAACATGAGAATCTGGCTAATTCCAGCGCCCAAAACTCTGCGAATATTAAACTCTTTTTTCCGTTCCAGCGTGGAATGGGAAATC
>JAGQVA010001036.1 GCA_020438265.1 Bacteroidota bacterium | reverse complement strand
TAATAGACAAAAGCCAGTGCGGGGATGGTAAGCAGGTTAAGCAAGTGTACCCCAATGGATAAGCCCATTAAGTAGGCAATCAAAATAATCCATTTTTCATGATCAGGTTCGTCTGCTCTTTCCTCCCATTTAAACATCAACCAGACAACAATGGCTGTAAAAAAAGAACTCATCGCATATACCTCTGCTTCCACGGCGTTAAACCAGAAAGAATCCGCATAAGTACAAGCCAGCCCTCCTACAACCCCGGCAAACATAATGGCCAGTGTCTGAGTGAAGCTTGGTTCTTCTCCGTCAGAAACCAACATCCGCCGTCCCAGATGGGTAGTAATCCAAAAAGTAAATAATACAGTAAAAGCGGCTGATAATACACTCATTAAGTTGAGCATAAAAGCTATCTGTGTAACATCGCCAAAGGCCAGCATGGCAAATACTCTTCCTAATAAGAGGAAAAACGGGGCTCCGGGAGGGTGAGGAACTTCCAGTTCATTGGAACAGGCAATAAACTCTCCACAATCCCAGTAGCTGGCTGTTGGAGCCATTGTTAACAGGTATGTAATGAGGGAAATCAGGAATACCCCCCAACCAGTCAGATTATTAATTCGCTTATAATTCATCTTTTTCTTTCTCGTGCAATTGCATTTAAGGCCCGAATATAAAAAAACTATTACATAAAGGTGAATCGGGAGCCCAAAAGTAAGCGAAATTTCATACACCTGAGAGGATCATGGGTTCATTCAGGGAGAATAATTACAAAGAGAAACAAAAAAAAACCGATCACATGGCTGTGATCGGCTCGGCAAAACAGACTAACTAACTACTACTACTATATTTTCATTCCCACTTATAAGGGAAGTTTTTGGCTATTTTTATACTGGTATCCTCAAGATTCTTTAGGTCGAAAGCATTGGCTTTCACTTTTTTGATCATATCGTATTTCCAAAACAACTCTCCGGTTTCTGTATCGACAATGGCTGCGGTTATAAATACAGCCAAAGGCAATTTTTCATACACTTCCAGTCTCCCATTCTGATCATGACTGATTTGAGCGAAAGCGATATCTGAAATATAATGATCAAACAAGGGCTGTGGTTCTACTTTTACTTTCAAAACCGCATCTACTCCCAGAATTCCAGCCAGCTTTTTCGGGTCCATTCTCAAAACTTCTTCACCTGAGATTCGGTTTTCAACCAAAATCTGATTCGTTTCAGAAACTTTTTGAACCGCAATTTTTACTGTTTTGTGTTTTTTGCTTAACAAAGCGTGATATATCTTTTTTTGATAATCGGCTGCGATGTCAGCATCTACACTTTCCACCGGAAGTACCGCTAACCGATGGTGAAAACTGGTTATTTCAATGATATCACCAGAACGATATTTCTTTGAAGACACACAAGATGTTAAAAGAACGAGGCTAAGGGCCAGGGTGAAAAAAATGTTGTGTTTGTTTGTTTTCATTTTCTTTCGGTACATTAGATTATACTCCCAGTTTCGCGCTGAGATTCAGGATTTTACGACTTCCTTAACAATCGTGTGTGAGAGGTGAGCAACCGTGTCAGATTGCTCATTTTTTCAGGAGTGTTTCTATGTTAAAAGAAAAGAAAAACGGGGGATGGTTGCATGGTTTTCCCTATTTGGATAAGAGCTCTTTCCCCACCGAATAAGGCGCATCCTCAATCACCACCCTCTTCAACCATTGCTGCAAACTATCTCCCTCTTCCTCACACTGATAAAAGCGCTCATTGGCCATAAAGGTATGTGGGGTCAATCCATTTTCATCCTTTCCCCAGTCAGTGAGATAATAATAATAATTGGAAAGGGAATCGTTATATCGGGCCATCGCCTGAAGCATGTTCTGAGACCAGGTTTTCTGATATTGAAGGTCCGAAGGGTCGAGGTCATTGATTTTTTCGTAAAATCTGAGAATGGTTTCATCCATTACACTGGCTGTCTGTAAAAACGTGATATTACGACCTTCCAGGGCTTTGGCTGTATGTAATAAGGCACTTCCGTAGATATCTTCATCCACATTGTACCCAAATACTTTTTCCGTATTGGCATTCCATAATTTTACAGCCTGTGGCCATTCTTTAGAATCCAGCCATGAACAATCAGACAATTGATAGATAGGCACATTGGGATAATTCTTGCCGATGGCCAAAGTCCAGAAAATATTCCCAAATCCACCCGCGCTTTCTCCA
>JAGQVA010001035.1 GCA_020438265.1 Bacteroidota bacterium | reverse complement strand
AAGCCGTCGAAAAAGGAGACATTGAGGAAGATGCTTATCACAATTTTATGAAGCTGGAGCGCGAAAAAGAGCATTTTGAATCGACGATTCATGAGAGAAGAAAAAAAGAAAAAGGGATGAGTAAGATGATTCGGAATGTTTTGAAGGAGAAGAAAAAAAGGCAGGATTAAGAGGTAATAACCAAACCTCTGCGAACCTCTGTGCTACCTCTGTGAGCCTCTGTGTAATAGCCTCTCTTCTGTCGCTTAGCGACACAGGTTGTATTTTGTAACACAGAGGTTCACAGAGAAAGACACAGAGGTTCACGGAGAGGAATAAACGAATGATTTAATTGGTTTAAGAGCTTTGGCTTCGAGAGGGGGACTATTTTTTACACAAAAAGTTTCCTGACTTTTGGTGAAATTATATTCATTTTTGTTGAAAATACCTTGTCAAACTAAAAACTCGCATCATGAAAACTTATTCTATCCTGTTCATCTTTGTCCTGTTTCTAAGCTGTACACCCAAAGAACCAACCCCTTCAGATTCTATCAATCCGATCATTGGAAATCAAAGCTATTTGGAAAAATTTGGCACCTTACCCAACGATCAGACAAATGAAGACATACGCATAGCCACTCATTTGGATTATGCAGCCAAAATCCTCCAAAACCGCGATGCAAGCCATTTATCACCTGATCTTCAAAGGCGCAGGGCCAATAATATCGCCTTCCTTCAGGAATACATTCAGCAGGGAATATTTCCCCGAAATTACAATTATAAGGACCAGCGAAAACCCTGTTTTATCGACCGTGATGGACGAATTTGTGCAGTGGGATATTTGGTAGAGCGATCTGCCAGCCGCACATTGGCCGAGCAAATTAACGTGATGCATCAGTATGATGAGATTGAGGAGATGGATTCGGAAATGGTAACGGAATGGGTGGCAGAAAGTGGTTTGACAAGGGAAGAGGTTGCGATGATTCAGCCGACTTACTACACTTCTGGTGTGGTGCATTTTTCAAGACAATCATTGGTTTACAGTGGAATCAATGTCGGTTTTCTTACCTTAAATAGTATAGATCTGTTTAATAGAAGGAAGAGAGTATGGGCATCAATTGCCGGAATAACTACAGGTGCTTTACAGGTTTATAGTGGATTTAATAATATTCCAGGCGAGATAGAAAGGGATTATTTGGCGAATTATTATGAAGAATATCTCATTCAAAAACAGCGTTATATTGCCGCCAATATTGCCCTTGGTACGACAACGTTGCTTGTAAGCGCCAGTGGCCTGATTTTTAACCGAAAAAGGAAGACTAAAAATATTACCTGGAATCTGTATGGCGCTCCTCAGTTTGACCATACATTTGAGATGGGATTTCATTTTTCCAGGAGGTTTTAGGGGATTTAATAAGTCGAAATTAATTTAAAAGCTGGTTTGGTGCCTTTGGGAAGATTCCTCCCGGTGGTCGGAATGCCTGTCTATACAGGGGAGTACTGTCCCGCCTATCTGGCGGAATATGCATTTTCCAACGTAGGTTGGGCATTCCGACCAACGGGAGGAATCTTCTTCTTCCCTATAAACAAACGAAAAATCCTTTTCCCTTAAACCTTTTGCATAAACGCGAATCATTAGACCAAAACAGCTATTTATAGAAAAAACCTTTACCTTCCATGATGAAAAGAAAAATCTTCAATGTGATGATTTCAGCGATTATGATACTGATTATCGTTGTTGTTATTCTTTCCTATACCAGTCCACAAACCTGGTTTTATAAAAGCCCCTCTTTAGAAGGAACTGAACTGAAAAGAAATGAATCTTTACAAAACTCCGGTTTCACCAAAAACCAACTGGATGAATTCAGAGACTATCTGGAGGAAAATTCTGCCACAACAAGCATGTTGGTTCTCGAAAATGGAAAGGTCGTTTTTGAATATGGAGATGTTTCTGAGATTAGTTATATCGCATCCTGTCGCAAGAGTGTCCTGGCGATGTTATATGGAAAATATGTCGCTGACAGCACCATTGATCTGGAGGAGACGATTGGTGAATTGGGTATTGATGAAGCCGATGTTTTATTACCGATAGAGAAAAAAGCAAAAGTTGATCACATTATCACTTCCCGTTCTGGCGTTTTTCATTTGCCTGCCAATGGTGGATATGATGAAAAAAACATAAAGAAAAGAGGCAGTGTGGAACCAGGATCCTATTTTGTGTACAACA
>JAGQVA010001034.1 GCA_020438265.1 Bacteroidota bacterium | reverse complement strand
TCCAGAGGTTCATTCGTTTGAGTCCAGCTTTTGGAAGAAGATTGATCCGATTTAAAAAAAGGGAACTCCCATTTATTTTCGATTAACCTGAATCTGTATTCGTTCTGTTCCGGATGGCTATAATTAAGAACCGCAAATTCGATAGAAAAGTCATTTTGGTCATATTGCAATTCTATCCTTTTGGTGTAAGGAAAGGCCTGAAGCAAGGGAGAGGGAATTTCAGTTGTATCTGATTGGCTTCCCCTTATCGGAACAGGTTGATTATGAATTTCGAGATTTGTCAGTACTACAGTGGGTAATATGGAAGATAATTTTACCTTGTCTGGTGTGATTCTGAATAGCCCTTTTTCGCCTTTTATATATAAATCTCCTGATTGGGTTTTAAGAATTTGAGGGAAGTCATCTAACTCATCTGGTGCAACTCCACTTAACGAAAAATGATGAAGGTCTTTTATATCTTTGGAGATTCTGTAAATATGGTATTCATTTCCATATTTTAACGTAGCGGGTTTTCGTGTGAGAACCCAGATGTTACTTAGATGATCTTCCTGGATTCGTATGATACTTCCTCCCTTAAAAGCAGTCCGGGAATTCCAGGTTGTATCGATACCCTTTTCGGGATCATAACACGTTAATTGGTCGTAATAAAAATGCCACTTCCTTCCCTGACTATCCTCAAAGGGATGCCTGAAATAACTTTTTCTATTCTCACCATTGATATATATGTCTTTTTTATGGTCAGGAGAAATTTTTATATGGAAAAGCACATAATCATTATCCCAGATATAAACCCAAATATTTTGGGCACCATCCTCCCTGATATCTCCTATTACATATTGTTTTTTTCGGAAGTTACTCTTTAGAGAAGAGTAAGTCGAATCTAATTTGTTTACATAGTCTTTAATATCAAGAAATAATTCAAATTCCTGAGATTGAAAATCATACAGGTAGAGACGGAGGCCAAACACCTGTCTTAACCAAATGTTTTTTGATTGATCAGTAAAGAAAAAATCTCCAGGATCTCTATCATCAAGGCTGCTTGGGATGGTAATTCGCTGAATTTGATTTGTCTTTTGATTACTTCTCCATCTAAATCCCGAATTATCAAAAAACCAGATATACCCCTCTTTGTCCTCAGTTAAAGACATTAATACCCCATTTTCACTTTTCACAAGGTGTGAGCCATCAAAAAACTGATTTTGAACAGGATCAAAAATCGGATTTTCGTTGCCATAATTCATCATCCCAATACTACCATCGTTTTTCTCAAACAAAGGACCTCCATATCCAGAATTTGGAAATTGATAATACAGAATGATAGGTTGCTCTACCTGATAAATAGCGTTTTCCTGATTTATTAACCACAAGGCATCGTTATGATCATGAAATAATCTTTCAACTAACATTCTCTCATCCAATTCTGTTCTCACTGGAACATTAACCAGCGACCCCGATACCGGATTAAGGGTATGCATAGAGCTAAATACAGTTTCTGAGGTTATAAGAGCGTTTTCCTCATGTGGTTTCAAAGAAGAATAAGGCTTATTAAGACCTGCAAAAAATAAATTTCCTTCAGAGGATCCGGAAACAGATGTAATTGCCAAATCTCTGAAGAAATCCGAATTCAGGTTTTGATGGTGATACTTTTCAAAAGTATTAACTTCTTCATCATATTTGTAAAGCCCTGAATGAAAAAGCAGCCAAATCTGGTTTTTGCTATCTTCAAAAAAGAAATTGGTATAGTCAGATAATGTCCATGGCATTTTAAATGTATCAGTTTTTACTCCCTCGTCAGATAGCAGTTGAACCTTTTTATAGGAATTTTCCTTCACCGAGAACTGATATATAAAGTTCTCTTCTTTTCGCGGAGGAGGATCATAATAACGGGGGATATTCAAACTTTCAATCTCAGAAGTTCTTAGCCACAGGCGGTGAAAACTATCTTCGAAAGCATCTTCCCATATCCATGATCGAAATAAAGGGTCTACGAGAGCAGAATGCCTTAAAAATTGATTGGAATCGTAATGAAAAGGGATAATACTGTCATTGGTGGCAAGCCAGATATTATCCTCTTTATCTTCTAAAAGATAAGGTTCTGTATCCTCTCTGAAGATAGAAACAGTATCTTTTTTGGTATCAGCATATCCAATAATATATTTTCCTAAAGTTCCGAATGGATACTTAAACCAAATATTTCCCCTTTTATCTATTTTGATTAT
>JAGQVA010001033.1 GCA_020438265.1 Bacteroidota bacterium | reverse complement strand
TGATCTGGTTCATATTATCATCGTTGACATCGCTGATGGAGATGGTTTTCAGACCCACCTGAGCCACATAATGGGACGACTTTTGGGTGCCCAGATAGGCGACAGTTCCCCAGGATACCTTATAACGCAAATATTCGAGCGCAATCATTCCTGAGGAAATGACCTTGTCCGGAGTGATATATACACCTCCATCTATATATACCTGCGCCAGTTCTGCGGGACTGCGGGAAGCATCATTGGTTAGGAGATAAAAATCTATATGATGTTGTCTCAGATGATCAATCGTGTCGTGGATGCCGGGAATTAATCCCTGGTGATTTTTTAATACCCCGTAAGAGTCAAAAAATACAACTTTATACTTGCTGACGATTTCGTTGAAAGAGTCTAATTTCATTATACAGACTAAATATTGAGTTCTTTTAAAATAACTCCAGGATCAAAATCCCGGTCCAACACTGGCAAATATAAGTCAAATGCTTCCTTTTGCAATTTCTGAGCGTAAAAGCTGTGGAAAAAATGGTTGCCGTATTTGACTACATAATTGAGAATGAAAAAACGATAGGCTTCTTTGAGAAACCTGACTTCATTCTCGCTCAAGGGATAAATTTTGTGATATTCTTTTAAAAACATCAAAAACCTCTTTTCTTTAAATGTATCAATCAGATAACTGAAAACCGTCTTATCTCCGGCATCCGAAACTACCCGACTGAAAAAATAAAAATCCAGAATTCGGGAATCCATCCGAAACCAATCGTAATCCCAGCGGCTGTAAAAATTATCTTCCTGATCAATGGAAAAATTGCCAATATTCCAATCGACGAATACGGGTATTTTGAGGAAGGAATCGTAGCTCAGCTTTGTAATATTTTCCAAAAACAACTCACACTGGTCTTTGATCTGGTTAATCTGGCCGTGAAATTCAAACTGTCCTTCTTCTGTTTGAAGTACATGCAGCAATTCTTTCACATCAGACCTGAGTGTTTTGGAAGAAGGAGGAATCGATAACAAAATGCTGGCGCAGGTCTGATGAAATAAGCCAATTTGTTCGCCCAGTTTTAAAATATGTGATTTTTTGAGCCTGCGGGGAAGTCTTTTATTAATGTGAATCGCCTGATAAAAGACGACCCAAACGTCCAGCATATCGTCCTGGTGTCGATAGGTAAATACTTTTCCGTCCTTTAAAAGGGAAGGCGCCAGAAAGTGATCAAAAGGTTCGGGCAGATTCTCTGAAAGAAAACGAATAATGGTATGATCCTCTACAAAGTGCTCGTATTTGCCAAAATAGGACAGTTTGGCAATGATAAAACCACGGCTCTGGAATTTGATTTTGTAGACGTGGTTGGTAGAAACCATCGCACTGATATCAGTAATAGACCTGATTTTTCGGGAAGGATCATAATATTTCCATGCAGTCTCGACAATAGAAGGGAAGTCAATAATACGCATATATCTCGGGGTTTTTCACCTAAGATAAGATGATTTTGGGGAGATGTGTATATTTGAGGGCCTTGGTTAATGAAAAACACAAAGGCACGGAGAATACTTACTATAATCCTCTGTGCCACAGTGCCTCCGTGTTTATTCTTTATTCTTCTCCCGAAAGCCGCTGCGAGACATTCATCAAAGCCCGCGCAGTGTGATATGCGCCCTTCCAGATACCACTTTTGTTACCTGTCTTTCGGTCTGGCTCTTTATCGATTCCGCCTGCATACCAACCTCCATGTGTGTGATCTATTAAATTATCTTTAATGTATTTCCACTGTTTTTCAAATCGGGAGAAATAGGTCGGATCATCATATAAATCTGCCATAATCAACAGGGTATTGAGGGTCTCTGCTTGCGCCCACCAGTTTTTGGAATCGCGAATGATGGCGATTTCCTCCTGGTCTTTAAAATAATATCCCGCATCATACAACCCCCCAACTGACTCATCAAACCCCTTTTCCAGCGCATGGTCGGCCATTTGTTTGGCTTTCGTAAGCGTTTTTTCATCATTATGAATTCCCAGGGCTTCACCCGCTTCCATCAGCAAATAGGCAGTTTCGATATCATGCCCAAAAGATACATGATCGTGATAATGATTGGCTTCCCGTGCTTCTTCAGAGGAATCGCGGTAGGAAACTGGCGTCCAGTCTTTTTGAGAAAACAAGGTTAAATACCCCGGAGGAATTACGATGACATCTCTGATCAGAGTCAGCATTTCTTCCAGTCTGGAGCGCA
>JAGQVA010001032.1 GCA_020438265.1 Bacteroidota bacterium | reverse complement strand
GGGGCATTCTTTTTGGATGATGAGGAGTTTGGTGATGGCACGCTGATAGCGCCGCGCTTCGATATCGGCGCGGGTGGATTGGAGTTCGGGTTCGCATTGGGCTAATAGATCCGGGCCACTAAGTGAAACGACGAGTACGCAGATCAGGTACTTCAAAATATGGAGAGATCGAAGGGTTAAATGCTTATTCATGATAATTATCTCTTTAGAAGAAGTTCTTCAATTTTATTGAGCTCTCCTTTTAATTTCGGGGGAACGATCCCCGCATCTTTAATGCTTGTAAAATCACTGAGAAAGAAATTTCGCCACGTGCTACTCCCCCTCCCTAGTGGTTTATCTTTCCAATCCAAATAAAGTCTACTCGCTTCTTTAACATTCCCCTGTAAAAGGAAAGCGGAAGGAAGACGAATATATAAAGCAGTGCAGGCACTATCTGTATCTAGTTCAATCCCTCTGCGAAGGGAAGTTTCTGCCTCTACAAACTGCCCTGTGAGTAATTGGTGCCAACCTAAAGCACTATAAGAAATGGCAGCTTTTGTACTATCAATCATTGGTTGATTTTTTAGTTGAGTTTCCCAGAAAACGGTTTCTTCTTTATAAATTTTCACCTGTTCCAGGTTCTTTATCATCATTTCTGCACGAATCTGCGACGGGCTTTTAGGATTAATTTCACATTCTGGTAATAACTTCCACAAGGTGTCAAGATGAGATTCTTCTAAAGGATTCCCTTGAAGTTCAAGCAATTCTAACTGTTGTAATTGACCGAAAGATTCAGGGAGCTTTTCCAGCTTATTGCTAGCCAGACTCAGTTCTTCGAGTTGTTTTAATTCTCCAAATGACTCAGGTAATTGTTTCAACTGATTGTAGTTAATTCCGACCTCTTTTAATTTTTCCAATTGCCCAAAGGATTCGGGGAGATGGGTTAGCTGATTAGAACTTAAGCTGGCGAATTGGAGGTTTTTTAGTTGACCAAAGGACTCAGGCAGGTGTTTTAATTTATTGGTGCCTATGAGGAATATTTGTAATTGTTGTAGTTGTCCGAAGGATTCAGGTAAGTCCTCTAGTTGATTGAAGTTGAGTTCAATCATTTGTAGCTGAGCTAACTGGGTGACTTCTATGGGCAATTCAATTAACCCATTTGCACTATAACCAAGTTCTTTCAGGTTTTGTAACTTCCCAAAGGATTGAGGTAAATCCTTTAACTGATTATCGCCAAGACTGAGTTCTTCCAGCTGCTGCAATAGGCCAAAGGACTCTGGTAAGCTGGTTAGCTGATTATAACTGAGTGAAAGCGTTTGAAGGTTTTTCAGTTGACCAAATGATTCAGGAAGTTGGGGCAAATTATTGTGAAAAAGAGAGAGCGAACGAAGCTCTTTTAACTCTCCGAAGGATTCAGGGAGGTGATTGAGCTGGTTGAAAGTGAGGTCCAGGAATCGTAGTTTTTGTAGTTGTCCAAATTCTTTGGGTAGTTGACTTAGCTGATTGTAGCCGAGAGAAAGCGACTGTAATTGCTTTAGTTTCAGGATGTCCTCTGGCAATTGATTAATCTGATTAGAACTGAGATTAAGCGAGCGAAGTTGTTGTAATTGCCCGAATGATTCAATTATTTGACTTATTTGATTGTGGCGCAGATCAAGAACTAACAGGTTTTGTAAATTCCCAATACTTTGGGGGATATAATTGATATCGCCTTTGTTATCATGTGTCCCATAAGCTAGAATGACCTTGAGATTGGGATAGTTTCCGATACTATCAGGCAAGTATTTTTGACTGCTCTCATGTATGTCCAACGCTTCAACTTCCTGGTTCATCTCATCCCAGCTTTCCGCTACCCAATAGGCAGATCCGGTAGTATCAAGTAAGAATTTTTTGCCCTCCTTCCTCACCCTCGCAAACTGATCCTCAACCGAAAACGGACTCGCCTCCTCAAACTCAAAAGCAATCACCTCCTCTCCCTTCCGATCTATAAACCCATACCGATACTTCGGCGAATACTCCGACCCCACATTCTTCAAAGTCAACCCAAACTTCCCCTCATAAAAATACATCTGATCCAATACCCGCTCCGCCACCGCCAAAGCCGAATCCGCCCGATTCCGCTCTCCCTCAATCAGCGCAAATGTCTCCTGAATCATCGCCGCTACTTTGTCGGAAACTTGTGGGCATTCTTTTTGGATGATTAGGAGTTTGGTGATGGCGCGTTGATAGCGACGTGCTTCGAT
>JAGQVA010001031.1 GCA_020438265.1 Bacteroidota bacterium | reverse complement strand
TTATATAAATACTTTTGACTCACCGGATAAGACCATTCGTCGAAATTATAAAATCCGAAATCAAATCACAATCAAATTAGATTGTATTTCGGTGCCCAGCCAGGGATGCAGATATCCATTGTTTAATGGGCCAAACGTAATAAAACCAGGAATCTCAATAAAAAAATTATGGCCAGACTTTCGTAAGTTAGCTGTCCTATGAATCGTCCAGGTAGCATCATTCTCATATACTTTTTAAGCACCTTTGTTCAGGGATTTTCTCAGGAAGTTCCCCGAACCATAAATCTGTCCCCTGTTTCCCGTCAGGCACTGGATAAAACCTGGATGATTGCTCAGGATGAAAAGCACATTATGCATTTTGCTAATACTGACGGACTGGTTACCTATGATGGTGCACAGTGGAATACTTTTCCATTGCCCAATCAACAAATTGCCAGGTCAGTTGCTATCGACGAAGAAGGAAGAATTTTCATTGGTGGATATGGCGAATTTGGATATTGGGAGAGAGATAAAGATGGGCAATTGGTTTATTATTCTTTAAGTGCTGGTATCGATTACAACCTTGCCCATTCTGAGGAGATCTGGAATATTATTGTTCAGCCCGGTTATGTCTTACTTCAATCATTTTCAACGATTTATCATTACGATTATCAGAAACTCTCCGTGATTGCCCCACCAGATGATCAGACGATTATGTTTATTCACGATGTCAGAGGGGAAAACTATCTACAAGTACGGGAAAAGGGATTGTATGAGATCCTGGGAGGCACGAGCTTTCAATTTCTTCCGGGAAGCGAATCACTTTCAGATAAAGAAGTGGTTTGCATCTTGCCATACAAGGAATCCGGCCTTCTGATTGGAACTTCTTTAAATGGTATTTTTATCTGGGAGAATAATACCCTTACCCCCTGGAACACCTCAGCCAATTCACTTTTTATTGAAAATCAACTCAATAAAGGTTTTCAGCTTGATAATGGATCTTATGCTTTTGGTACCATTCTCAACGGAGTATACATTTTATATGAAAATGGGAATATACAATGGAACATTAACCGCGAGTCGGGACTTCAAAATAATACAGTCCTGTCAATGTGGGAGGATAGCCAAAACAATTTATGGCTGGGACTGGATCAGGGAATTGATTTGATTGAATTGAATGCCTCTCTGACCTTTTTCCCTGATTTTGATGGGTTTATGGGGACCATTTATGCTGCAGTCATATTTGAAGATTACCTTTATCTGGGGTCCAATCACGGTGTATATCGAAGCCACTGGAAGAAAAAGGGAGGGACAAGAGAACCTTTTGTTTTTTTACCTGGGTCGCAGGGACAGGTATGGGAACTCAAAGTATTTGACAACCAACTTATTTGTGGACATAATGAAGGGACATTCCACATCAGAGTTGAGCAGTTAAAACAAATTTCGACAGTCACAGGAGGATGGATCACTCTGCCCTGCCCCAATAAGCCTGATTACTTAATCCAGGGTACTTATACGGGTTTGGTTATTCTTGGGAAAAATAATCGCGGGGAATGGGAGTTCTCTCACCGTATTCCGGAATTAAGAGATCCTATCTGCAAAATCGTATTTGATACTGATGAATACATTTGGGCACTAAACCCCTATAAAGGTTTATATCGCCTGAAAATGGATGATTCTTTAGCGCATATCCAGGATCTGAAAGTGATTAAGGCTGAAGATGGACTGCCTTCCGAGTTTAATCTTGATCTGGTTAAAATAGACAATAAGGTTATCATTCGATCCGGCAAACAGTTTTTTACTTTTGATAATGCTTCTGATAAACTTGTTGAAATTGATTCCATTCAGGAGTTTCCCATTTTACCAGACGAATTTGCTTTAATTCCAGGCAAGGATGATGAGTGGTTTAAAGTTTCTCCGGGAGCAGTAACTTTCATTCAAAATCAGCAAACAGAGAAAATAGCTGTTTCTCAGGCTTCGAATATCAGCAGTATTATTCCTTTAAATCAGGAATATTATTTAATGGGACTCAGTGCAGGGTATGCTTTATACAGGAAAGAAGATACGAATTCTGCCGAAGAGCAAACCCGCATAAATCCCTTTATTACCCAGGTTTGCCTGGTGGGAGAAACAGAGCCTGTGTTTTGTCAAAACCCGGTTTTCTCTGAGGAAAATACACTTGTGTTGAATCACGATCAAAACTATCTGCGTTTTTCCTTTGCTTATCCTAATTATACCCATCAT
>JAGQVA010001030.1 GCA_020438265.1 Bacteroidota bacterium | reverse complement strand
TAGAAAAAACACGGAGGCACAGAGGGATTGATAATCAATTGTTTATCTCCGTGCCTCTGCGTCTTTGTGTTGAATTTCAAGGCTTTTGAAACAGCTCCAAATTGAGCTATCTCATTTTAGGATGCGCATATAAATCCTGCTTATCTTCCCCTTCCCTGTGCAAACACTGAAAATCCTTTTCTATTACTATCGATAGACCTCCTGTTTCGTTTTCAAGGATTTCTTCCAACCCAACCCGATCAGTCTCAACCCATTCTTTACCCAAATCCTCTGGCAAAACAATGGTTATTTGAAAAGGTTCAATCGCTACTGTTAACTGCGAATGTCCAGGTGTGATTTCCACCCTGTAACGAAACTCATTGCCCTGACCAAAAACGGTTTTTTCCTCTACAAAACCCCGTTCTGACAAAAGGGAAATCTCTGATTTAGCCAAACGTATGCGAATCGTATTTTCTTGAATCCTGAGTTTCATGTCTTTAGAATTAGTTCAACTTTCGTTGATAATTGCTGTAAAAATACAAAAATTAAGTAATTATAATATGATAATTATGTATATTTACTATGATCGGGAGGTAAAGTAAAATACAATGCTCAATCATTTATCTCAGCCATGACAAATATCACGAAATGATTAACCCGACCATTTTTGTTTTAGTCAAATTGACCATGATTTTTTATACCTTTGCAAAATGACAAATCAAAGATTACGTGATGATACAGAAAAAGTAACCCGCATTGCAAAAATGATGAAACATCTGGGCAATCCTGTAAGATTAGCCATTGTAGAAATGCTCATTGAGAAAGGTCCTATGACGGTCAAATCTGTATATGAAGCGATGCAAATTAGTCAATCCAATGCTTCCCAGCATCTGAGAAGTCTGGAGCAAGCTGAAATTCTCTATTCTCATCGTGAAGGCACGAATATGTACTATGCCATTGATAAACCTGGTCTTCCCCGTCTCATGCAATGTGCCCTTAAAACTGTGTTAAACTCAGACTGAATTACCTTTTATTTCTAACCTATCGACCACTATGGATATTGTCACTTTCCGCCAGGACCCCGCTATATTAAAAAAAGTTGCCCGCCTCATGAAAACAGCCGGTCATCCGGCCCGTCTGATGATTGTCGACCTTTTGCTGGAAAAAGGCAAAATGCCTGTAAAAGATATTCAGGCGATAATTAACATCAGCCAATCAAACGCTTCCCAGCACCTGAAAGCCCTTGAAGATCTGGGGGTACTTGCCTCGGAAAGGGATGGCAAAAAGATTTTTTACGCCATTCATAATGAACAGATTGGACAATTAATCCGCTGTGTTCACGACTGTGCGACCTGCTAGTATATTTTTCCCCGTTTTTTAATTTACCAAAACCGGATTCTGCATAACTGAGTAAAAATCCGCCATAATAGCTTCCTTATCAAAATTTTCCCAGATAATTACGCTACGATCAGACTCTGGACGTTCTAACCACCCCTCTTCGGTTAATAAAGGAGCTTTCGCTTCAAATGTTTCTGCCCATTGAGGATTTTTCACAATAGCAACCGCTGCCATGTCAAATAATGAGCGAGAATCTCCATCCAGTTTAATGTGATTAAACAGATTAATTGAATAATCTCCAAAATGAGTAAAACTCTCACCGTGTCGCCCGACAACAGGCCGGGATTCAGGGCCAAGGCCAGGCATTTTTTCTTCTATTTCCTGAAGTGATGCTTTTACGGCACCTGTTCCTGAAGGCTTCCCATATCTTACAGTAACCATTTCAAAAGGTACTTCCTGCTCCAGAACATAATTGAGGGAAGGGATATCATTTTCCAGATTATACTCTCCCATGTCGGGATAATTGGAACCCAGCCATACAATACGTACTCTGTCTTTAATTTCAGGAGCTTTTTCCAGAGCCAAGGCAATATTGGTGAGTTTGCCTACCGGTAATAACACAAGCTTTTGGCCATGGTCCTTTTTCGCCTCAGAAATGATAAAATCCACAGCTTTATGGCCATCGAAATCAGTCTTCCCCACATTCTCCCGAATTGTCTCAAAATCAGCATCTGCTCCATGATAAAGGGGAATTTTCCCATCTAATATGCACAGCTTTAGAACTCTTTCTGCTTCGGCGTATTGATCGTCGATTCCTCCTCCGCTTCGGGTTGCATTCACAGTAATTCCCTTTACATCAAAAGTCTCTCCATTAAACAAAAGATAAGCCAATGCGTGCTGGTCATCGAGC
>JAGQVA010001029.1 GCA_020438265.1 Bacteroidota bacterium | reverse complement strand
GTCCAGCAAGGACCTTTATCAGGTTGACAGCCTCGATATTGACATTGAATATTTTGACCAATCCATAATCTTTAATCATTTTCACCTGATTTTTGATTCCTCGAAGTTTGAGGTCAAAAAAGACTCGGGAATTGCCCGTCCAACTCTGGCAGACGTGTATATTCCCCGTCTGGAAGTGAAAATGCTGGACATGTTCCAGGCCTACAAACAAAAAAACTTTTTCATCCAATCGGTCATCATCAGTCAGCCGGAGTTGTATTTGTTTGACGATGCTGAATTAGCACAAAACCGTCGTAATCCTCCCAGAGTCGACCAGTTGTACCAGCTGATTTCCCCTAAAATCAAAGGGTTATACATAGATCATATTCAGATTGAAGGAGGAACTTTTCACTTAAACGCCAAAGGCAAAAAGCGGCATAATACCTTTTCGGCCAAGGATATTTCTGTTTCTATCGCCAATTTTCGACTCGATTCGACTACGGTCCCCGAACTCGACCGCCCTTTTTATGCAGATCAGATTTCTGCCAGTGTAAATATTTCGGATTATTCCTTTGTGTTTCCGGATAGTACTTATGCTATCAAAGCCGGGAAACTGGGGTTATCTACTCAATCAGGAGAAATTTTCGCAGAAGATCTCGAACTGATTCCCGGTTCTCTCTATTTCCCTCAAACTCCCGTTTCCAACCTTCCTTCAAGTCAGTTCCATATTTTTGTTCCCCGACTGATTGTTGAAAAAACTGGTTTTCATCGTGCATATTTTGAAAGGGACCTCCACCTGGGGAGTATTCGGGTGGTTGAACCGAGAATTCGTCAAATGGGCAAAGTAAACCCTGATTCCGTACCGACTGACAGCCTCGATCCAAAAAACCTTTTTGCGAAAATCAGCCCGTTTTTCGACCAGATTATCGTGGATCAGCTAAAAATGGAAAAGGGCAATTATTTGCGAATTTCAAGCTGGGAAGATAGTCTCGGACTCATTGGCCTGAATGGAATCAACCTGAATCTGAACCACGTGCGTCTGGATTCCTCTATGAAAAAACCGGATAAGCGGTTATTTTTCTCAGACGATTTAGAGCTTCAATTGAATAAATACAGGTTTATTCTTTCCAAAAACAATTATATCCTCACTGGCCGGGATGTATCGCTTTCTTCTATTTCCGGAGATTTTTCTGCCAAACGATTGGAATTTGCCCCTAAAGCAGAAAAGTATGAAGAAGCCTTTCGTTCGGGTGGAGATATTATCTTTTTTCAAATTCCATCCTTACAACTGAAGGGACTCAACCTTCCCGAAGCCTGGCATGATCGCATTCTGGATGTAAGCACTTTTTCGATTGCCACGCCTTCTGTCGAGTTAATGAATCTCCCGAAAGTACAAAAAGAGACCGTTGACTCACTCGCGAAAACCAATCTTTACACCCTGGTTTCTGATTTTTTGTATTCTTTTACCATTCGTAGCTTCAGGATTAACAATGGGAAATTTAATTTTAATTCATCCAACCGGGAGAATGAAAATGAATTTAAAGCTCAGAATATCCATGTCAATATTCGGAATTTCACATTATCTCCTGATGCAAAAAAGGAAACCAGCAATCCATTTTACGCTAATGACATTGACATTCAGGGAGATATCGTTGATTATTCCTTTATTCTTCCTGATAGTTCTTACTCCATTCAGGCCCAAAGTATAGGCGTATCTACGGCGGATTCGGCTGTGTTTGCGGATTCTATTCTGATCAGACCGGTAGCTTTTCGCGGTCAAAAGTCTCCGGATGAGAATCATAGTGAGGTGGAAATGATGATTCCCAGGGTTTACCTCAGCGGTCTGGACATATCTCAAATCTGGTTTAACCAATTTTTAGACATTGATAGCATTGGGATTTCCAAACCCCGGATTACCATGGAAAGTCAGGTTTTTAAGCCAGACAAAGTGGAATTCAGGTCTTTGGAAGAAATAGACCTTTTTCCCTACATCAAAGGAAAACTCAATGCACTCAAGGTCAAAACTTTTGCTGTGGATTCAGCTTCTTTTTTCAGAAAACGGGTTCAGGGAGATTCCATTAGCTTTTGGGAAGTTCCTCATTTTTCCCTGAGAATCAATCAGTTTTATCTTGATTCCACGACTCGAATCGGGCCAGACAATTTGTTTTACTCAGATGATATTTCCTTTCAGATGGGAAAAGTCTCTCAGCTTTTGCCTGATAGTTCGCATCAAATTACTGTCGAAAACCTCG
>JAGQVA010000101.1 GCA_020438265.1 Bacteroidota bacterium | reverse complement strand
AATATCTTCCGGTCCATCCAGCACTTCACTAATGACAAATTCAATAAAGGCACTATCTCCAATCCAGCCATTCTCTGTTTTTTCCTTGAATGAAGAATTGCGAATAGAATTGAGGTGAGTCTGGTATTCGGGTTGCCCTATGAGGCTGGAAAATAAAAATAGGATTGATAGAAATATGGTAACAGTTTTTATCCAATAGGTTTTCATACAAAATATTATTGAAATTGCATGTGTATAGCGATAATTGAAGACCAGAAGGTCAAATCCCGTCAGGGATTTAATATTGGTAGAAAAACATACGGCCCTCCCTCCTCGACAACCAGCGCGCCCCAAGGCGCGCAAAAATATAGGATTCCATTTTGGCTACCAATATTAAATCCCTAGCGGGATTATCGCCAATAGGCGAATCAAAGGTGCTAATCACATCTTTGAAATCATTCAAATATAATCAAATGATCAAAATACTTTCCTATCCTAAGGCAGGGGATTAGCAATGGCTTCATAAATCACATTGTGGACCCGTTGGCGAATTCTCAATGTGTTCAGCATCCAGTTTTGCGAACGGGGATGAATGCGGTTGGAAAGGAAGATAAACACTAATTCTTTTTCCGGATCAACCCAAACACACGTCCCGGAGAAACCTGTATGGCCATACGAGCTTAAAGATGCGGCATCTCCAATGATATATCCACCTGACTGGGGAGGCTTATCAAACCCAAACCCACGGTGCCCGGTCTGGGCCTGAGTGAATTTTTGAATGGTAGTTTCTCTCAAATACTGCTCTCCGCCATAAGTTCCACCATTCAGAAATAGCTGAAAAAGAATTGCCAGATCATTGGCATTGGAAAACAGGCCGGCATTTCCGGCAACTCCACCCATAATTGCTGCGGTGGGATCATGTACATATCCTCTGAGCAATTGTCCTCGCCAGCGGCTGTCATACTCTGTAGGAATCAGTCTTTCTTCATCCAGAGTTTCACGTGGATTATAACGGGCATTCTGAATCCCAAGCGGCGCAAATAACTCTCGTTTAAGGTAATGATCAATAGGCTCTTTATTCACAGAATCAATTGCCATTTGAACCAAAATCATATTAGCGTCGCTGTATTCATAGCCTTTCCTACGGTCAGGCACAATTCGTTTGGTATCGTCCCAAAGTGAATCCAGATAATCCCGACGAAGATAAAAACCATCCGCAACCTGAATGGTGTGCAGGCTGTCTTTCCGGGGTTTGTAATAAAGGGAATATCGACCTGTCCGCTTATTTCGATAATTGATGTATCGCCTTACGGGCAAACCAGCAGGTAATCCCGAATGATGGGTC
This sequence comes from Bacteroidota bacterium, assembly GCA_020438265.1. Taxonomy (GTDB): domain Bacteria; phylum Bacteroidota; class Bacteroidia; order J057; family J057; genus JAGQVA01. Next base: position 9,630 of record JAGQVA010000101.1, on the reverse strand, counting down.
ATCAATTCGGAAAGCCTTAACTTAAAAATCGGAGACTTTATCGTGGTGCGCCCACGAGTATGGGTAGTGACTACCATTACCGTATCCCCCAAAAAGAAGGAATCCACCCTCAATCCTTTATTTTCCCGCTGAGAAACCAAAATAATCGGAGAATCATCAGTCGTAGTTGTATCCTCCTCCTCAATATTCGTCAGAATAGAATCTGCCAGGAAATATACGGTATCACGTCTCAAAACTGAGTCAAGTGTTACCATTTGATTTTTGAAAAACTTGCCCAGCATATCATCAGGATCAATTCTCCCCTGATCATACATTTTCATCATTGCAGAGGTAGTCCCCACTACTTTGGTGACAGATGCCAGATCATACAAATCGGTTAGTTTAACTGCTTTTTTTCGGGCGTAGGTATGATAACCAAAGGCTTTATGGTAAATGATTTGACCCGATTTTGCCACTAATATCTGGCATCCCGGCATAGCAAAAGAACCAATGCCTTCATAAACAACGGAGTCAATATAGCTCAAATAACGGGAATCCAGTCCCACTTCTTCCGGAATTGTATAGGACAAACGGGTTTTGGGTGAAAAATCTCCCTGCCCATACACGAACCCCTCTCCCAAAGTCAAAGGGAGCATTCCATTAACTGAGAACCCGCCAAAAACCGCCTGGGCGACCAGTTTTTGATGCAATTCAGAATTTCCGTAAACCTGTACCAGGGTATTTTCGGGGGTAAAAGCCTGAAGATCTGTAACCTCTCCCAGGTGAATGATCACTACTTCCGTGCTGGCAGACAATTCCGATAATGATTGAATAAACTCTTCGTCCCGATTGGGGTCAGGAGATTCTTCATTAAACGCAATGATCACCGGATTATAACCAGACAAAAATCGCACATTCAACGGTTTCAGTGATTTCCCCTGGCTGCGGTCCTGATGAGATTCACTGATCTCACTATAAAATCTCATCTGATTAATCAAATCCGGAGCTTTTTCCCCCACAGTTACCACATGAAACCTCCGATCCTTTAAGCGTTTAAACGGAATTTGATCATGATTATCTTTCACAATTGTAATTGCCTCACGGATCAATTTTCTCCTCAAAAGATCATTTTTACCAAAGTCTATGTCAAAGGTGTCTTTGCTCAGCACTTCTGCATAAGTGGTTCTTACCCGGGACCAGGATTTGGCCAGTAAAACCCGCTTTACTTTTTCATTTAATTCGGGACCGGAGAGAATGGTTCGATTCATCAGATTGTGAATCGCTGACGAAGCCTGCCCCATATCTTCTTTTTTCAGAATAATCAAATCAACCCCTGCCTTCATCATTTTTTTCACCTGCTCTTCTACCGGTTCATCGTTTTCTACCAATTCTCCAATCACCAATCCCTTATAATTGATGTTCGCATCAAGGTAATTTCGGACAATTGCCTCTTTACCTGAGTTTAGCTTAATGCGCTGGATAATCGCAGGATCGAGGTCAAATCCTGAAATTCCCGCTCTGGAAAACATTTTGTAATTCCTGAGTAAACTATCCAGCCTGGAAGAATCTCTTTCATAAGGAAAATAGGGATGGATATCAGTAGGAATTGCCAGGATCCTCTGACTCTGCAAAATGTTCCCAACTTTTAATATCTTCTCAGAGATTTGATTTCGATTTTCGGGTGTTTGATTTTTGTACAGAGTAGGCAGAAAATAGGCATTTACCCCCATTTCCATTCCCTGGAGAGCCATGGCCGTTCCCACCTGTTCAAAAAGGCTATCATGATTAATAGCAGCAATGGAGAGATTTCCGGGGATTTGAATCAGATCCTGGGGAAGATGGTCAGGCTGCATCCCGATCAAAAGCGGAACCTGAGACGATGCCTGATAAATTCGGGTGCGTTTCCACTGCTGATTTGCTCCATAACCACGAAACAGCACTCCTCCAGGTCTGTATTTTTGAATATACCGGGATAATGTAGTATCGGAATCTGCACTATCAGCATCAGCGATGACAACAAAAAGCTGGCTGATTTTTTCACTACGGTCTAATTTTCGAATCAGTGAATCGGCCCATCTATGCTGTGATTGCAAAAATGGCACAGGAGTATGAATTTCCCCGGGCTTTACATCATACAATGTGGCAAATACAACCAAAGACATTGCAAATATAAAGCTTACCAATACCTGTAGCTTTAACCGCATGCGATTCAAAAAATTAATTCCGTATGATTAAAACAAGTTGTTTTATGAACAATGAGAGGTTCTTATTTTTTACGCAAAAAGGGCCTTCTTGTTAGGTTAATCGCTGTTTTTATTCGTAAATCTTTCCCGTTATTTTGGGGAAATGATTCCGCTCCTGCTTAATCAGAGATCACTATTTTTTCTGTATAGTACCGATTCGTTCCAGTTCTGATTTTGGCATAATATACTCCCTGACCATTTCGTGAAAGATCAAGAGTTAACCGATTATCCTTTCCTGATTTTTGCATGATCAACTGGCCCATTGTATTAAATACCTGAACCTGCTTTTCACTTCCCGATTGCGCATTCAGAAAATCAATCTGAAAAACCCCTGTCGAAGGATTCGGATATAAAGTGTATAATTTTTCCGGTTTTTCGTCAAAATCAGTATCGGTCATGCTATTCCCAGGGTCAAACCTTATAAGGGAAATCCCTCCGCGATCATTACCTACGATGTATACCGGTTTTCCGGATTCATCAATCATTCCAACTTCCGGAGCCGCGTAATCTCCAAAATCAAAATGAAAGAAGCTTTCAACCGGTTTCAGGGTATCTGTAGCTGCCGTTTCCAGATTATCATAAAAAACAACCTCTCCCGATTCAGCACCTACTAACAGCTCCAGTTTACCATCCATATCGTAATCAAAAAATTCTGGTTTGGCGCTACCGGAAAAAAGAGAATTATACTGGTTGGAAACCTTCACAAATCCCCATTCTTTGGTTTCCAAAGCAAACTGATATTGAGTAGGAGAACCATTATTGCGATAAAAGACAATTTTTCCAAAATTTTCGCCAATGAACAAATCCAGGTCTCCATCATTATCAATATCAACCAGTTCCGGAGCGCTATGGCTGCCAATATCAATCGAATCACCATTGATATCACGAATATATTGATCTGTCCCAAGCGAAAAGTTGGCGGGGTTACCTGATGAAGCAATATTCTGAAAATAAATCAAAGTCCCCTGTACATTTCCCGCAATCAGGTCTTTATCCCCATCGCCGTCAAGGTCCCCAAAAGCAGGAGCTACATTAAATATGGGTGGAAAGATATTATCCAGATCAAGATAATTGGAATCAACCAACTGAAAAACGGGTTTGGCAGCTGTTCCTGTATTTTCATATAAGTGAAATTGTTTTTCAAGGAAAACGGTATCCTGATTTTTCATATAAGCTGCTCCGCCTCCAATAAACAAATCCATTAACCCATCACCATTATAATCAAATAGCTCTGGTACTGACCGAAAACCCACATCTACATGTTTACTCGTAATAAATCCTCTGCTTGCAAACCGAAAATCAGGATTATTATCCAGACCGTGATTCAGATAAACTACCGAACCATTTACATTTTCTCCAATAATGGTTTCATTCGGCGTTATCACCAAATCTCTGATATTATCATTATCGACGTCAAGATGAAACATCGCGGGAAACAACTGTACATCAATAGACGAGTCTGACTGAGGAAACTGAAACTCCGCAGAGTCCATAAAGGCATGGTCCAATGTTCCGTGATTGAATAGGGCGTTTACGGTAGGATAAGAAATATCTCCGATCAGCAGGTCCATCAAAGAATCTCCTGTCATTTCCAGTGCCAGTAATGTAGAGCCAGAATGACGTGAACCAGAAGGGTCATTTCCATTTGTACCACTACCTCTTGGGCAAAACATGGTATCTCCGAGGATCAGGCTGTTAGAAGAGTTGCCTTCAATAAAATTACCCCAACAAAAAGTTTTCTTTTTAAAAACCATGGTATCACAGGTGCCATAGTCCTCCATAGCTACATTCAAGTGAAGAGCGAATGTGTTAAAACCAGACTGACTGGCCACAATATCCAAATCCCCGTCATAATCAAGGTCTGCAATAATCGGGATATCTGTACGGTCCTGGTATAAAGGCGATAAAGTACTCGATTGGGAAAGTAATGTCTCATAGGTTCTTACAAATCCTATTGAATCTCCATTATAAACGACATTATCATAAACCTGAAAATTCTGCCCGGCACTGGCTCCACAGAATATATCTTCTCGTCCATCGCAGTTATAGTCTTCCAGCAATGCCCATTCAATACAATCACAGCTATCAAAACTGGCTGTCAACTCAGGGGAATAGCGATAAGAAATTTCTCCAAAACTGCCTTCATTCACATAAGCAGAAAATCGGCTTCCATCGCGATTAAAAATCACTAAATCTTTTTTTCCGTCGAAATTCAGATCAATGTCTGAAAATTGAGTTGTATTATTTCCTCCGCCCCAGGCATGGGCAAGGGTATCTCCGCCAATATCGATGACAGGAATATCGTTTACCATGCGGAAACTCTGACCAGCGACAAAATAAGATAAGGAAATCATCAAATTTCCAAAAATGAGAATCTGGGAGAACAATTTCATGGGAAAATGTTTTTAGGTATAAGACGCAAAGAAGCTGAGATCAATAAGATCGACAATTTACAGGAAAAAACAGAATCATGCATCATAAAATACCGAAAGTAAATTATCCATTCTGTTTTAATCTCTACTTTCTATTACCTTTGTTTTGCCTAATACCCTACCATGCATATTGATCAATTATTAACCTTGTTTCGCCAGTATCCATCCATTAATACTGATACCAGAAAGACACAACCGGGAGATCTGTTTTTTGGATTACGTGGAGATCGGTTTGACGGAAATAAATTTGCCGCTCAGGCATTGGAAAAAGGAGCCGCCAGGGCAATTATCGATAATCCTGAATATTTACAAGAAGGAGATGAAAGGTATATTTTGGTTAAAGACAGCCTGAAGACCTTGCAAAATCTGGCTCGTGCCTGGCGCAGGACTTTTCATATTCCTTTTCTGGGAATTACAGGCACCAATGGGAAAACCACTTCCAAAGAACTGATTTATTCCGTTCTCAGCACAGAAAAAAAAGCCTACGCTACGCAGGGAAACTTTAATAACCACATCGGTGTCCCTCTCACACTATTGGGAATCCCACAGGATCGGGAGATTGCGATTATCGAAATGGGAGCTAATCAGCCGGGAGATATTAAAGAACTCTCCGAAATCGCGGAACCCACTCACGGTATGATTACCAATATTGGGCGGGCGCATTTGGAGCGATTCCTTTCCATTGATGGTGTGCAAAAAACCAAGGGAGAACTGTATGACTTCATGCGGGAGAGAAAGGGAACTATTTTCCTGAATGAAACAGATCCCAGGGTAAGAAAAGTTGCTGCTGGCGTTGACTCAGTCATAACCTTTGGTGAACCAGTTTCAGATTTCTGGTTTGAAATTCAGTCTCATCAGCTCGACTCAATGAAGGTGAAGATTCTCAGCAAAAAGTGGGATGAACCTCTTGTCGTCAATGCCCAAATTACAGGGACACATAATGCGATGAATATTCTTGCGGCGGCTGCGATTGGAGATTATTTCGGCATTTCCAGAGCCGGGATAAAAGCAGGGATAGAAAATTATGTTTCCACTAATAACCGGAGCCAGATTATCCAGAGAGAGAATTATAAAATCTGGATGGACGCATATAATGCCAATCCTTCTTCCATGGAAGCGGCAATCAAAAATATCTTTGAAACAACCACGGGAAAAGTAGCCTTAATCCTGGGAGATATGTTTGAACTGGGGAAAGATGAAGTAAAACTCCACCGCGATTTGGGTGATTTTATTCGTCAATTTAAACCTTACCGCCTGATTGGTATTGGCCCATTAATGAAAGAAATGACTAATGTTCATAGTCATGCAGAATGGTTTAACTCCATAGATGAAGCGCTTCCCGAGATTCCGAAATTGATTGAAGGCGCAGACCTGGTCATGTTAAAAGCCTCGCGGGGAATGGCTTTGGAAAAACTGCTGGAAAGAATTTAGTACCTGATTTCAACCGACTCAATATTACATAATGATTCATGGCGGGTAAACTGGGTCAATTTGACCTGATAGGTACCCGCTACGGTAGGATCAATCGGAAAAGTACGCTTTAACACGAAATCAGGAGTGCCTTCCGTTTTTAGCCAATTCCCTTCAACATCAAACAAAATATCTTCCAGCAAAACTTCACGAACGTTATCTCCCGGATCAGTTATCCAGGCTTTGATAAAAATATTTCTGTCAGGATAATCATGCAGAAAATCAACCATCATCATCGGATTCTTCGCCATCTCTATATTTTCATAATCAATCTGAAAAGAAAGCGAATCCGATATTTCCCAGCAGTTGTTTTCAAACTCCATGGATGCCAGTTGTTTACCATCCTGACATGCACTTAACCAGAATAAGCTGAGAATAAAAAGAAAAGATATTTTACGATTTTCCACCTTTATTTCTGGGGTTATTACTTCGATTGCCTCGGTTGTTATTATTATTATTGTTGTTGTTAGGACGAGGGTTCCGGTTTCGGCGGCCTTTGGGGGCTCCTCTTCGACGTCCATTTCCACCCCGTCTTCCTGATGGTTTATTTTCTTTGGGAGGTAATTCCGTGCCCACCACATCTACAAAGTCCAGCGTATCTTTTTTCGTATCTTCTCCTTCTTTAATCACCGCCAAAGCCTCTGGTTTTTTTCCATTTTCATTCATTTGGGCAATTCGCTTCACTTCCTCCACTGTCATTGGATACCAGGTAGTTTCATCGATGTAGCTAAACCACATTTTTCCTTTAAAAATATCGGTCTTTTGCAGTATCGCTTTGCCTTTTCGCGTTTCGAGGACTTCTACAGAAGGAAAGTCCTTCAATGCATCCATATATGCATCTAATTCATAATTCAGGCAGCATTTGAGGCGGCCACAAAGGCCAGAAATTTTCATGGGGTTTAGGGAGAGATTTTGATATCTCGCTGCGCTGGTACTTACTGTTTTAAACTCTGTCAGCCAGGTAGAACAACACAGTTCACGACCACACGAACCTACTCCGCCCACCAGACCTGCTTCGTGTCTGAGGCCAATTTGTTTCATCTCCACACGAATGCGAAACTCCTTGGCCAGGATTTTAATCAACTCTCTGAAATCGACCCGATGGTCGGCGATATAATAAAAAATCGCCTTGGCGTTATCGCCCTGAAATTCGATATCGCTCAACTTCATATCCAGACTTAGGTCATTGATGATCTCTCTGGTACGGATCAAGGTCTCAGGTTCTCTTTGGCGGACCTGTTTAAGTAATTCGACATCATTCTCATTAGCTTTACGATAAATTCTGGGTACATCCTTCATCGGAATTTTGATCTCCTTACGGCGCATTTGTAATTCGGCCATAACACCGCCCAAAGACAGAACTCCCACATCGTATCCACGGTCGCTTTCTACCACCACCGGATCGCCAATGTATAGCTTCAAGGCATTTACATTTCGGTAAAAACCTTTACGCGTATTTTTAAAACGTACTTCGTAAATATTATCGACTTCAGACTTATCGGGGGAAAGCATATTCCCCAACCAGTCATAGGTATTCAGTTTGTTACAGCCACCGGTAGCACAGCCACCGTTTCTTCCACAACCACCCGTAGAACACCCACCACTACTACATGTTCCACAACTCATATATATCCAATTAGTGAGTAATACAGCTCTTATCTGGTTTTTGTCCAGAAAAGAGTATTTTAATAAATAATGATTATGTATAGCGGCAGGAAAGCCCTGATATGCAAACATTACCTGCTTCAGATAAGCAAGTAATCGCATCCCTGATTTTACACCTCATCATCTTCTGCCAAAAGGCAGCTCTTATCTCCCTCAAAACCAGGGTTTTATATGTTATATAAAATAAGAATAGAAAGAAATCTATTCTATCTGAATATTCAAACTAACGGGCTTTCATATCTGTCTAAAAACTGCAAAATGAATTGCATGTAACACCCGCTATACAAATCTATATACTTGTACAAAGTTGGCGAAAATAGCCAATTATTTATACTAAAAAAATCTATATCAAAAAAGAACTTTTATAAATGTAGTGATTTTTTCTGTAAACATCCTAGTAAGTCTTCAAACAAGAAAATGGAATTCATAAGGTTCTTTCCCTGCATCAATACACCTAAATAGCTCCTGCTTTTTCAAGTTGTGCCCTTAAAAAACGGAAGTATTTTTTTCGGGAGAATCGATTCTGAAATTTGATTAACTGATCCCGGACGAACTCATATTCACCTCGTGTAATGTGGGTAAACAAAACCCGGGTCATAAAAACATCATGGGGTTCGCCTGTAAGCAAAGAGTCTGCAATCTGAAGTTTTTGTTCAGAGTTAAGTGTGCTTTCAACCTCTGAGGACTCAGCATCATTTTGTCTTTGAAGATTGGAAATATAGGTATTCAGGTAGAGATAATAATAATAGGAAAAAACAGCAGCCTCATTTTTGGTCGGGATATTATCGAGGTATTTTTGTGGTACTTCACGATTAAAGGCTTTGGATAATTTCAAATACGCTTTGTGATAGAGAACCTCATTTTTTTCAAAATCCACAAACCACTCTGGAAGATCGTGATAAATTTCCTGCTCAGCCAAAAAACCCAGTTCCATCGCAGCCATTGAATCCAGTTTCAATGAAAAATATTCAAAATTCTCCGAATCAATAATATTTCGATTTTTGCGCAGGCCTACCTGATAAAATTTATTCGATTTATCCTGAAAATAATTACAAATCCCGGCAGTATTACCCAGAAAATCCAGTGAGTCAATCTGATAAGTAACAGGATTAACCTCCATAGATACTTTCAGGCTGGTATCTCCCGGAACCAGAAAAATTTCAAAATCCTCATCATCAACATATAAAATAGCTGGCCGGGGGCTATTTACCCTAAAAGTAAGTTGATAAATATCCGGGCCTTGATTCTTCGCTTTGATGAGTTGATGTTTGCCTTCAAGGATATTATTAAATCTCCCATAAACATTGTGCACCCCTTCTACCCCTTTAATTTCCACCATAACAAAAGCCGTGTCATAAAATTCGTACGAAGGCTCTGGTGGCAGGCGGTGATGGACGTGATAAGTCAGGCCATACACATAGATGGACATGATGACGACGATAATCCAGGGTATGACGGACTGTTTCATTAGGTAATTTTTTTCAATCAACTCCGAATAATCTGGTGCATACGCAGCGACAAAGCTGTAAAAACCAATTGCGGATTGGCATTTCCGGAAATATGATGAAGGCTTTTTTCCATTTCGGCAGAAATCCGGGAGACCTTTTCAGGGTCTATGACTTTCGAGAAATTTTCATGAAAAGCTTTTTCGCTCTCGGTAACCAGAGCAATGTCTGATCTGTCAAGATGATACAGCAAGGAATCCCTCAATTTCTTCACAGAAATCTCCAGAAACATTTTCTGGTATTCTTTACTTTCCTTATAAATTTTACTGATCTCATCCGAGATTTTGTCATAATGCCCCGTATAGGCAGCTCTCAGCCAACTGATATAAATATCAC
>JAGQVA010001028.1 GCA_020438265.1 Bacteroidota bacterium | reverse complement strand
GCTGCTAAACGCTGGATGCTTAGATTATCCGGAGGTTTTCGGAAAGGCTAATAATGAGTACGATACAGGTGTAAAAATTACTTAATGCACACTGTGTTAATAGCTTTCATAAGAGAAACCCCCACATTGCCTCAAATCACAGACTCAAAAGCCTCACCCCCACCATTTTCATCATCCACTTCTTATCGGCACTGGCAATCTTAACCGTCAACGCTTTTTCCTTTTGAAGCTCCTGAGGAATTTCTATCGTTAAAGTATTCAATTTTTCTTCCCTTTTTTGATCGACATATAACTCTCCTACTTTCTGGTCATTGATGAATATTTCACACATTCTCGCCCGGTCAATGTCCAGATAGGAAATATATAGCTGTTTAGCTTTTAGCTCAGTATTACGCATCTCATAGCTAAACCAACCCGGTCCTTCCCGCCAATGCTCATCATAATCATAGCCCGTCCAGGTATCTTTTTGCTGAATAAAATGATCCGACTCAGGTTGCTGCTGGCCTGAGGAAACGACGTCAACGGTAATGGCGTCCAGCTTTCTTTCGGCCTCTTCCCTTGCCTCTATTTCAGCCTGCATGGTTTCCAGCCCTTGTTCATCTGCCTGGGGGAAATAAAGGATATAGCGGGATTCGTGAAGGGTATAAAAAGGGATAAGTTCCAATCCATTCGTATATGTTTCCGGGTATAGCCCGCTCAGTTGAAAGTGAAGGGGTTTGCCCGCAACTGGTTTGATATTGGATAATGCCTGAAAGGGTTCACTGACCACAACGGGCATATCTTTCAGGGGTAAAATCTCTCCGGGTGCGATATGCCCACCACGGCTATCATCTGCAAATAATCCAGGTAAATCTGTCCCTCCAATCTTTGCCGCCAAAACGATTGGCCCATATAAAAAAGTATGATAATTGGAACCATCCGGTAATTGTTCTGACTTTAAATGCATGGGCAAATCAATATCAACCTGATCGCCGTTTTTCCAGGTTCGGTCGATGGAAATAAAGCCATCATTGGCCTCAAAATCATCAAAATTGCTTCCGTTAATTCGGATTCTTAGTCCTGAAGGAGTTACCCATTCCGGATTGCGGATTTTTAAGGTAAATGCTGTTTCTTCCTTTGTGTTAATCGTGAAATGGGTCGCTTCTTCCTCAGGGAATTTATTCTCCTGAACGACCTCTACGCCTTTCTCCCGCCAGTTGAGCTTGGAAGGAATAAACAGATTAACATATAAATCCTGATCTGTATTGGCATAAATAAATTCTCCGTATTTGGCGTGGTTTTCAATTCCTGAACCTACACAACACCAAAAGCTCGTATGTGGCTGAGAATAAACCCTGTAATGTCCAGGCCGCATTTGAGTGAAGTAAACCAATCCGCCCGTTTCCGGATGTTGAGAAGAGAGAATATGATTGTACAGTGCTCTTTCGTAATAATCTACATAATTTTTATCGAGAGATTGCTGAAACAGCATTTTCGTCAACCTGAGCATATTATAGGTATTGCAGGTTTCCGGTCCCTGCGTGCCATGGATCATTCTCGAAAAATCATCCGAAGGATGAAAATGTTCATAGGCGCTGTTTCCGCCGATACTGACAGAACGGTTTTCAACTACCTGTTCCCAAAAGAACCGGGCAGCATGGGTCCATGAAGTATCTCCGCCCAATTCTGCAATACGTTCAAAACCAATGACTTTCGGAATCTGGGTATTGGCATGCATGCCAGTGAGTATATCTTTTTCCTTCAAAAGCGGTTCTAATAAAACCTGATGCGAAAACTGCTGCGCCAGTTTCAGATACTTTTCATCGCCAGTAATGGCTGCTACATCTGCAAAGGTTTCATTTAACCCTCCGTGTTCGCTGCGCAGCATATCCTGAATTTGTTCTTCAGACAATTGAGAAACCAGCAAAATCATCCAATCGGTCAATTTAACAAGCATTTCCCTGGCTTCCTGGCTTTCTCCATACAGATAGGCATCTCTCAGTCCAGCGTAGGTTTTGTGAATATTATACAAAGGAACCCATTTATCATTCAGGCTAAATGCTCCGGCTCTGATATTACCGGCAGCAATTTCATCCCAGGTTTCGCGTCCTCCAGGTACACCTCCAAGATAGCCGTTACCGTCCGCCTCCTGGGCTCTTTTCAGTTCTGAAATCATATAATCCAGACGCTCTTTGATTTTTGCATCGCCGGTGGAAGCATACATCATCGCCAGCGCTGAAACATAATGTCCTC
>JAGQVA010001027.1 GCA_020438265.1 Bacteroidota bacterium | reverse complement strand
CAATTTCTGAGTAAATAGAGTCATATTCCATAGATAACCTGAAGAGCCCTTCTTGGTCCCAGATACCCCATAGATTATCAACCCGATATTTAAATACGCCAGGTAAAAGCTGGGCGACTTCCTGATAAGCAGGTTTTAAGATAACCTGTCCCAACGTATCCATGACTCCGACCAGTTCATTTTCTGTAATCTCGAAATACCCTGCTCCCTTCAGATTGCTGAATACCTTGATTTTTTCGTAGGCGGCGGAAACTCTCTCCCCAAATCCGCTTTGGAATACACCCATTTTACCTTTATCCTGGAATACAAAATATCCTTCTTTTTGGCGGGAATAGGTATAGTCATCATAGATATAATCATATTTGGGAGGGACAACGATATCTCCTTCCCGGTTGATAAACCCCCATTTGTCTCCTTTTTTGATCTCGAATATCTGTGCAGTGGCGAAATCTGATAAAAACAGAAAGGGAATCAGGGTGATGAATAAGGATTTCATTCCGGATAGGTTTAATGGTTGTCAGACAATGGATAGAGCCAGTTTCCATCGGGGCGTAAATACCCGATTTCTCCGTACCTGGATACCTGAAAAAGGCCGTCGATGTATTCAATGGATTCGTAAATCGGGGGCAAAATTTCTTCTCCTTCCCGGTCAATCAGTCCCAGTAATCGTTTGGAACTGGCAATGATGACTTCTTTTCCCGCATTGGCGATATCATTATAACCCGGATAAGTAATGGGAATTCCATAAAGATTGATGAGGTTTTTTCGCTCATTATGCTCAATGCTGGACAATTCATCATTGACGGGTTTTGCTCCTTCAAAACTTTTATGACTGAGCTTAATTCCGTGTGAATCAAAATATTCCCAGTTTTCAGTTTTGACATGGAGGCAAGTCAGCCAGCCTTTGTTATTGCGGTTGATTTTGACGTATTCAAAAGGAATTACTGTTTTTCCTGCCTTGTCAATGACTCCCCAGAGCCCCTTGTTTACCACTGCAACTCCATTGGTAAAATCTCTGATTTTCTCATAAGTGGGTTTGATGATCATATTTCCTTCCCGGTCAATAAATCCCCATTTCCCAAAATAATTGACTCCGGCCAGTCCTTCAGAAAAAGTTCCTGCATCCTGATACGTCGGAGGAATGACTTCTTCTCCATCCATGTCCAGGAAACCATAACGGCGTTCAACCATAAAAGAAATTCTATCCTCGCTGGCTATTCCCAGGTCAGGATAACGCATATCCAAAACTGTATTTCCTTTTTTATCGACATATCCAAAGATTCCTTTTTGCCTGACTTTCCAGTAATCTCCGCTTTTTTCGATCTGCCCGTATGCAGGTTTGACCAACCATTTCCCATCCAGGTCCAATACTCCCCAATAGCGAATTCGGGCCTGGGCTTCTCCACCCTCATAAGGAAGAAGTTTTCGCATATTGAATTTTGAGGCTTTTTTTCCCTCCAAATCAATATAACCCCAACCACTATTCATTTTAACCGGAGCTCTTCCCTGAACAAAATCTCCTGCCCGTTGAAACTTCGGTTTAATCTCAATATCGCCCTGGCCATTAATATAACCCCAACCATTTTTGAAGCGGATGGCGGCGAGACCCTGGGAAAAATCCTGGGCGTTGCGATATTCTGGCGGAATGATAATTTTTCCCGTTGTATTTATATACCCCCATTTCCCGTCAATTTTCACCCTTGCCATTCCATCCTGGAAGTTTTCGATTTGGGTAATTATTTTATATTCATCATCAGGATTTACCCAAAACTGATCTCTGGAGGAAAGAAAATTTCCTGCCGAATCGAGCAGATGGTAGGCGAAAGAATCTTTTTGGACAATGAGAAAAGGAGATCCATTCCCCGGATCAACAATAGGCAATGGAATGGGATCTATCAGCTCCTTGTGTTCTGTGTTAATGATTGTCCATTTATGGGTGTATTTGGGGCCGCGCGGAACAAGGCTTTTTCCATTATTATTGTCCAGTTTACTGATACGGGCAGTGGCTATTCCGTCATTCAATGGGCCTATATAACTAAAAAATGCCGTATCAATCATTTTTCCCTTTTCGTCAATCAACTTCCATCGATGAACCTCTTTGAGGAAATTTAATTCTCTGTAATAAGGAGGAGGAATATTGTCAGGCGATATTGTTGATAAAAAACTGGCGGAAACACCTGATTTCGCCCGAAAAACACCCTGATAAGGCTTTCCAACATAAATAGCATTTTTT
>JAGQVA010001026.1 GCA_020438265.1 Bacteroidota bacterium | reverse complement strand
GTTCAGGAAAAATGGTTGCTAACTAAAATCATTAATTAAAAAAAAGAGAGGGACACAAAATTTTGTGTCCCTCTCTTTTTTTTAATTGTTTCTAATTCTTCTGAATCTTTCCAGCCACATAACGATCACCTGCCATCAATCGGTAAATGTAAATACCAGCTGGTAAATCCTGCCCATCCAACTGCCATTCGTGCTCACCTGCGTAGAATTGTTTGGTTGAATAGGATTTTACCATTCTTCCGCTTAAGCTGTACAAACTGAGTTGTACTGGCTGCGCTTTATCCAGGGTAAGTTTTACATTCCACTTATTTTCAAATGGGTTAGGATAAATTCTCACAGCAAACGGATCATCCAGCAATTCATTGCTGTCTACAGTAGAATCTTTAACTGGTCCGCGAATCAGATAATCTACTTCATTCAGGAATACCTGTTTCATCTGGTCAGAGAAAACATAGAAATTGTGTACCTGTCTTCCCAGATCTGTATCATATTCGTGATCATCACCAGCAGTCATATATGTTCTCCATCCAGCCGGTACGGCTGCATTTCCGCCTGAGTACATGGAATCCCCTGGTGCAAATCGGGCCATCAGCACGTTGCCATCATAATCAGAAAGCTGAATGGTATCAGTAACTGAGCCGTTGCCTGTGTCAATAATGTATCCTTCAGGTCCATTCGTCATGGTCAATAATACCTTACCATTGATCGTGGTAACGTCAGGTACCTCTATAAAAGCCAGGTAGTTGATTGCATAATCGATTATATCATTAGAGAAACTAACTCCTGTGAAAGCGGTATCCATTGGCGCTTCTACCATCGCCTGCTGAGTGCCAAATCGGGCAGCGTAAGGCACACTGGTACTGTTAAACCATCGCAGGCGGTTAGATCTTGCAATATAATTACTCATCAGGATCATGGGAGTTTGTATTTCTTCCCAGATACTGTCATCAGCATCGTCAAAATCTCCACTGGAAGCTCCGCGACCAACAATTACCAGATCTGCTGCTTTTAACATTTCTGCTTCGGCAGAATCAACAGTAGCAAAATCGCTGTATTCCGGAACGATTACATTATAACCTACATTATGCAGGGCTGCTACATACAGAGAGTCTCCATAGGTACCATTGACATCTTTCCAGTCGTTTCGGGTGATAAATACAATGTCAGCCAAAGTGGAAGGAGTTCCTATTCCCGTAAATAGAGTCGAATCCAAAGCCGTTTGTAAAGGTGAATAAGCACCTGTTGTATCCAAAGCAACCCAGTCTACCCAGCCGCCTATTTTTTCTCCTGATCCATCACCAATTTTCAGGTAATTATCACTGGTTCCTGAAGTGGAAACACCTATCAATACCGGATTGGGATCTTCATCAATATAAACCACTGAAGAATCGCCAAAAACAGCAATTCGGTAGATATGCCATTGGGTAAAATCGAGACCAGTTGCAACGTCTACTCCTGAACGGTCCAGCTCAATTGTTGAGTCGCTATAAGTAATTCGGAGTTGATCTCTTGCATTGGCATTACCCATACGATACTGAAGGTCAAAAACCCGATCAAGGCCCAATGCCTGCCAGTCATCCAGTCCGCGCAGACGGGTTACGAGAGTCATTTCTGATCCCCCCCAGGCTGCTCCTGTAGTATCTTCAAAAATGAAGCGATACATTTTGGTAGCACTGGTATCAGGCTGTACATAACGGAGCAAAGAGTTTCCGGGGATGTCAGGATCACCTACCAGCGTTTCCTCAAAATTAGGTCCGGGAGCGTCCTGGCTTAAATCAGAAAGATCCAAAGGATCGCCAACAGTCTGATTCGGCAATACATCAGCATGATAAATCATCCAGGAAGGAGTTACAGGATCATTGCCCAGTCCTGTAAAAGCAGGATCATTTAAAGGAGATTGTGCAGGAGAATAAGCACCGGTAGTATCCAGACCAACCCAGTCTACCAGGCCACCGATTTTATCACCTGAACCGTCTCCGATTTTTATATAAAGATCGCTGGTAGTCGCAGTCGAAACTCCTGTTAATACCGGATTAGGATTTTCATCGAGATACACGACAGAACTGTCTCCAAAGACTGCAATTCTGAACACATGCCATTCGGTAAGATCGATTCCTGGTGCTACCGTTGCGCCTGGCGAACGGTCCAGTTCTATGCTGTTAGCTGAATAGTCAAGGCGTAACTCATCCCGATAACCCGCAGTACTGATTCGGTACTGGAGGTCAAAAACGCG
>JAGQVA010001025.1 GCA_020438265.1 Bacteroidota bacterium | reverse complement strand
CCTTTCGATTTTCAGCAAACAATCGGGGGGGCAACTGTGCTCCGGCGGACAGCATGATGATTTATGCTTCTGCTCAGAAAGGGGCTTCGTCAACACATTCCCCATTTCGGACATGAGTTTCAAATTGTTTTGAAAAGAACTGGTCAGCAAATCCATGGATAAGCTGGAAAGTTTTTGGAGGTTATCGGCAAGGTTTTCAACCTGAAAGGTAGATGAGGTTTTACCTGACATAATGGTATGTTTTTATCTTAGACCTTCCAGGTTTTTGAAACCTGGAAGGTCTGAAATTATAAGATTCGTTATTTAGGCTCTGTTTTTTTTGTCGTTTTCCGAGGATTAGCCGCAGGAATAATCTGATAGTACAATTCCTTATCCAGAATGCGAATATCCCCTTCGTACATGCGCTGTTCGTTGATATCTTTGGGAAGTTTACAGAATAGCTCAAGAACCTTTGTCTCACCAGGCTGGACTAATTCACCCGCTTGCTGAATAGAAACCTCTACCCATCCTGCGACATCTTTTTTCAACCCTTTGATAAAATAGTCCAGGGTTTCTACTGTACCTTGCTCACCGGTTTCTCTCAAAGCGAGGGAAAGATTTCGGCAAATCAGGTCCATGTCAATTGTCGTATTATGCTTAATATTGGGGACCACAACAGGTATATTGCCCCTGTTGACCAGGAGAATTTCTTTTCTATGAACTTTTTCCGGTTCAATTCCCATAAAAATCACTTGTTCCGGGATCAGGACGATATCCATCACCTCCTGAACAATCATTCTCACCTTTCTATCTTTTCCACCTACCGTCAGCACAGACTCATAAGTGCCGGGAGGAGTATCAGGATTCATCGAATGACTGGTAAAATGGGATTTCACTTGCTGAGGTGAAAGCATGGTATTAATATCGAGGCTTTGACTCGTAACGGACCGGGTTTTTCCTTTGGGATTTAGGGGAAGATCTCTGATGAATATATCCTCCTTTTCCTGATTCTGGAAAGTAATATACCCGGTCAGATTGGAAGGCGGTCCTGACAGAACAATTTCTTCCTCAGAACAATTGACCTTTTCGTGTTGCCCTTTGCAGGATACTGTTAACATAATTGTCGATTAAGAATTATCAGCAGAATGATCAAAATTACGTTTATCCCGTTCGGGGAACGGTCTGGTATCGGGCTCACAACACGGTTGTTCGCATCGCTCATAAGCATTGGGCACATAAGGCTCAGTAATGATTTGCGACTCGCCACTGGTACAAATGGAGAATAATTCTACACCAAGAATATTAAAACACACCTGGTTGTAGTTTGGAATTTTCACTCTGACTTCTGGCGTTAACAGGTCTTTGATATCCTGCTTGGAAAGCCTGGGAAGATTTAATAATTCCACTTCACTGGCAACGGGAGCATTTCGATTTCCCTGAATGGTAGAGGTCGTCGTAATCGGTTGATTGGGATTTCCTTGCAGGGTAGCGGTCACAGGTTTATTAGGATCACCTTTAATCATAGCCGTCACCGGGCTGTTTTCATCTCCGGTAACATGTAGAGCAACAGGTTTGCTTTTGTCTCCCGTAACTTTTGAATTTACTTCCATGAGCGGAACCGTAATAGATAGTCCGCCACCAATAGTAAAAGTATAATTACTGGGAATAGAGACTCTTGAGGACATAAGATAGTTTGTTGTAATATAACTACCATGAATATACTAATATTCCTTCAATAATTTTTCGCCAGTGAAATTTATCTTGTGAGATTTAGTCGAAAAATGAAGCTTTTTTTAATACTTGCGAATAGGCGGAGCCGACAGGGTACAATTCTCTTAAAGGCTCTGTTAAGAGCCCAACGTGGGTAGAAATCAAGTCATTTCGTCTATACCCCCGATTTTGGCGCCGCTGCGGCGCCAAAATCGGGAGGAGGAAGGGGAATTTCCATATTTCTACCCACATTTGAGACCTAACGGCCTCTAACCTGGCCTCTAAACTGACGTTTTTACCCTTGATTCACATTAAGAGTTAAAAGTTCTTTATCAAGAAAAATAAGGCAATAAATACAATAATTCCCAGTACCAATAAGCCAATCATCCAATTTATAGATTTTGGATTTATCGGGTCCTTCCCTCTTTGCATTTTTTCCTCCAAAGCAATGCCTACAGCTACTCCAATTGGCAGGGATGCTGAAATGGCAATGGCAAAATCGTTTGAAATAAGAAAAACAAGGATGCCCGCAACAAAGGTTATTGC
>JAGQVA010001024.1 GCA_020438265.1 Bacteroidota bacterium | reverse complement strand
AGCTTACTGACTTAGTGGGAATTGGTGATCAGGATATTTACCAATTAAGGAAAAATCATAACTGGGATACAGAAACCATTGAGGCAATTTGTTCTGAAAGAAAAGTAGAACTGGCGATTGTTCACGATATATGGGTGGGTTCTGTTATTCCCAAAAGCTGGGAAAAGATAGGAGAATGGATCATTCCTGACAATTTCATTTGCGCGGATGAGAGGGTGAGTTTTTATGTGGTGAATAAAGAGAAAGCAGAAAAAATCAATAAATCGTTTAAGGACTTTTTGGGACGGCTGCCGGAGGGAATTGATGTCGTGTTATTTTAATACAAACGGTATAGAATGAGTTTACATGCTTTTGTTTGTCATCCTGAGGCTTGCTGAAGGATCTAGATATCACGAGCGTAGTGAGTGAGCCATATGAGGAAAAAGTATGTAAAGTGCTCCCTCTCTTCGATCGGGATGGTAAGATCCTTCGTCAAGCCTCAGGATGACATGGCACTATTTTTTACACTTCGTGTAAACATGATTTCTCACACAGCGTGAAATGACTGGTAAATCTCCCTATTCCCGCAACAAATTTTTATGATTGAGCGCCTTTAGAACCGCAGACCGATAATTCCGCCCAATGGGAATCTCAAAATCACCAATTTCCACTGCCGGATTGCTGTAAGCATCTACTTTATCTATGGAAACGATATAGGAGCGGTGCACACGTAAAAACTTATCCTCCGGCAGTTTTTCTTCCATGTAACTAATTCGTTGATAAGCAGTTACGGATTTAGATATGGTTTTTACCCGAATGTAATCCTTGAGGCTTTCGATGTACAGGATTTCCTTCAGAAGGATTTTTACCATTTTCTTATCTGCTTTCAGATAAATAAATGCATCACTATAACCTGTAGCCGGAGCAGCTGGTTCTGATGGCTGAGGTTTGATTTGTGGAATGACCGGAACAGGCGTATTGATTTGATAGACTTTGTTAATTGCCCGGAGAAACCGGTCAAAAGAGATGGGTTTGAGTAAATAATCAACCACATTCAGTTCATACCCCTCCAAAGCATAATCGCGGTAAGCTGTTGTAAAAATCACATTGGGAGGATGGCTGATATTTTTGAGCAGGTCAATTCCCGTCAGCTTGGGCATTTGTATATCCAGAAAAAGGAGATCAACTTTTTCCCGGTTGAGGAGGTTGAAGGCTTCGATTGCATTATCGACCCTGGCCAAAAGTTCAAGGTCTTCAATTTTGTCAATATAGGCTTCCAGCACATCCAGCGCCAACGGCTCATCATCTACTATAACACATCTTATCTTCATAGCCTGCCTAATTCAAAGTAATTTTCAGATTCACCAGATACGAGTCTTTTTCATCAAAGATTTTCAACTCGTATTTATCCGGATAAAGGAGTTCGAGTCTTCGCTTGACATTCTTGAGACCAATACCTCCGGGAACATTTTCCCGGGGATTTACCCTGCGGAGAGACTTTCCATTCTCAATTTTGAAGGTGAGAAATTCATTATTTACATTCAGATTGGCTGCAATCCATTTGTCCTTAATTTCATCGCTTACTCCGTGTTTGAAGCTATTTTCCACAAATGGCAATAATAACATAGGAGCAATCTGCGTCCCGGAAATATTCCCGGAGACATCAAAGAAGATATCCAGGTTACTACCATGACGAATCCTCTCCAGAGCAATATAATTATGAATACTTTCAATCTCTCTGGACAAGGGAACTACCGGCGCATTGGCGTCATATAGCATATAATTCACAAGACCTGAAAGCCGTAATACCACTTCAGGAGCATCATCGGATTTTTTCAAACTCAGGGCATAGAGATTATTAAGCGTATTAAAAAGGAAGTGGGGGTGAATCTGGGATTTCAGAAATTTCAGTTCTGCTTCCAGCTTTTCCTGAACCAGGGATTTGGCTCTTTGCTGATCGTGGTACCAGTATTTGGTGATTTTTATCGCGGAGGCAAAAATCAGAACATAAGCAATTTGTAAAACTGTACGGGCAATTTTATATCCCCTGATAAAAGGCTCCAATTCTGCCAGAGAAAAATCGGGATATTTGAGCGGATAAATAATAAAATAAATCACAGCTCTTTGTGCAAATCCCGCTGCAATCATCAGTATAATTACCCCAATCATAAAGACTGAGTATTTGCGGGTCAGCAAAAATTTGGGTATCAGAAAATAAAGAGTCAGATAAACTGCTGCCATTTTTACTGGAAGCAT
>JAGQVA010001023.1 GCA_020438265.1 Bacteroidota bacterium | reverse complement strand
TTACGCATTGGCATTCATCTTGGTGATATCGTGCAAAAAGAGGGACATATCTTTGGAGACGCCGTGAATATCGCTTCGCGGATTGAGTCGATGGGCGTAGCCGGAGCAGTTTTGGTTTCGAGTAATGTGCGGAATCAGATTAAGAATAAACCAGAGTTTGAATTGACTTCTCTGGGGCGTTTTTCCTTTAAGAATGTGGAGGAGGAAATGAGTGTGTATGCTTTGGCGAATGAGGGATTTGTCGTTCCCAGGAAAGAAGAAATGCAGGGAAAGGGACAAAAAGTAGCTGAAGGAGATGCAAAACCCAGAAAGCAAAATATGATGATTCGCGCTATGAGTCTGGGATTTTTAAGTGTTTTTGTAGGCATTTCTATTTGGTCGGTTATTTCCTGGATGAACCAAACAGAATCTCAAACTCGGAATATCTCCAAATCTATAGCCGTGCTTCCTTTTGTAGATATGAGTCAGGCAAAAAATCAAGAATATTTGGGAGATGGTATGGCTGAAGAGGTCTTGAATTTATTGACTCAAATTCCTTCACTCAAAGTTACGTCTCGATCTTCTTCTTTTTCATTTAAAGGACAAAATACAGCCCTTCCAGAAATTGCGGACAAACTGGGCGTCTCTTATATCCTTGAAGGCAGTGTGCGTGAGTATAATGAGCAGTTGAAAATTTCCGTACAATTAGTCAAGGTTGAAGGGGATCAGAATGTATGGACTCAAACCTGGGACAGGCATTTGAATGATGCATTTGCTATTCAGGAAGAAATTGCTGCTGAGGTAGTTCGTGCCCTGCATACCAATCTCTTGCACGGGCTTTCCCCTCAAGCCCAGGAGGTAGATCCCGAAACTTATCGCCTTTATCTGCAGGCCCAATACTTATTTAACCAAAGAACACTTGAATCAATTTCGGCGGGGGAAAAAACGATAAACAGTGCTTTACAAATTGACTCCACCTATGCACCTGCCTGGTTGTTGAAAGGGAATATTGCGGAATTTTATGCTCAATATGGAAGCTCTGAATCAACGGGTCAATCTTATGAAGAACTTCGACAAATCCCATTAGATTTTGCGCGAAAGGCCATTACATACGACCCAAATAATGGGCAGGCACATGCCTTAATTGGAAGTATTTACTACAATTTATATTGGGAGTTTGATTCGGCAGATTATTATCTGGAAAAAGCATTAAGGCTAAACCCGGGAAGTGCAGAAATCTTATGGAGAATAGGTCTGTTTAAAGGTACAAGAAACAATCTCAAAGCAGGAATAGCCTTACTGGAGAAAGCTAAAAAACTTGATCCCTTATCTCCTTCTATTTACTTATGGTTATCAAATTGCTATATGTTTGATGGAAATTTTGAACAGGCTGAAAAGAATGCGAGATATATGTTGTTATTAAACGAAAATGCTGCTGAGGGTAAATTTGTCTTAGCTTCAATTCTTATATACCAGGATAGGATAAATGAAGCGGAGCAACTTGTGTCAACTATTAAGGATCTGCGTTACCAACAACTATTAATTCAATCTTTGATTGCCTACGAAAAAAATGAGATCCAACAATCTGATTACTATATTCAGGAAATTATCGATGGTGCATCTGAAGAGGCAGCTTATCAGATAGCTGAAGCTTATGGGTACAGGGGAAATCTTGATGAGGCATTTGAGTGGCTATCGATTGCTTATAGACAAAATGACCCTGGAATAGCCTTTGTTCTTGTAGATCCGTCATTTACTTTTTTGAAAAAAGATCCACGATGGAAAGCTTTTTTGGAGGATACAGGGTTTGAATGAGAAAGATAAGTCTTATACAATTGCTGCAAGTTTCTCAAACACATCTGCTATATAATGCACTTCGGAAATACAAACACCTGTATCGTTAAAAAATTTGACCTGATGAATAAACTATTTAGCCTACTCACTCTATTTCTACTTCTAGCCTGCAATCCTCCAAAATCCCCGAAAATCCCCGTCTATGCCTGGCTAGGCGGCCCCGGTGAAGCCACCGACGCAGAAATCAAAACCCAATTCACCGACCTCAAAAACAAAGGCATCGACGGCCTCATGTACAACGGTGGTCAAAACCCGGAAACCTACCGCCGTGTCGGGAAAATCGCCAAAGAAGTGGGCCTGGAATTTCACACCTGGATTCCAACCATGGTGCAAAAAAAGACCGATAAGATCAAAGCCGAATGGTACGGCGTCAATGGAAAAGGAGAAAGTGCCCTCGAAAAA
>JAGQVA010001022.1 GCA_020438265.1 Bacteroidota bacterium | reverse complement strand
CTAACAAATAGCGGTCATTTAATTCGGAGACTTTATACATTTCTCCTTCCGGATCAAAAGCTTCAAAATCTACCAATTGATCTCCTATTTCCGGAACTTTTACATTACGGGCAGAAAGATAGGTTTTGATTGTTTGACCATCTGGATGTGCTTTGAACTCTTCAGGGAGGTTTTTGTAAATTTCCTGTAATTCTTCCAGAGGGAATTGATCCTTAAACGCATTCAATAAAGAAAGACCGGGATAGGTATGGGCGTATTTTTTAATCAAAGAGAAAAGACGATCATGATCCTCCATCGCTTCCTTTAGAATCGTAAATACATCATTGATCTCTGAATGATAGATCCGGCTATTATCAAAATCTGAATAATCTCCTTCAATGTGCATAGAATCATTTTCTCCCCAAAATCGGAGGCTGGGCTCAAATCCTTCCCCCATCAAAATGACAAATGCAGGCGATTCTTTCAGTTTTGTTTCAAAAGAGAATATTCCTTTTTCTACTAATATCGTGTCAGTTAAACTTCCCACGCCCCCTGCAGTCTGGAAAAAGTAGAGATATGCGGAGTCTTTCATTCCGGATAGGTTTCCGGTTACTTTCAATTGATTGTGCTGCCCTAAAAGGCTGGTTGCCGCAAGAAATACGGCAACCCAAAAGGTTAAAATGGTTTTCATGTAAAGTAATTTTTAGCTATTGGCTATTGGCTATTAGCCTTTGGCTTTTAGTGATGGGCTTATTCCAACAGCTAAAAGCCAAAGGCCAAAAGCTAACAGCTATTTAAAATACCTCCTGAGCTTCTTCCAGAATCGTCAGGCTCTCAGAATTCATCAATGTAGTTTTTAGTCCCTGTATTTTCGGTAACTCATATTTATAGAAAAACCGCATGGTATGGATTTTACTCTGGTAAAAACTGGTCGTATAAGTTGTATTACCGGTAACCAAAGCGGTTTTGGCAGTAGTTGCCATTTTGAGCCATTGCCATGCAATCACGACTGTACTCATCAGTTCCATAAAAATAGAAGCATCGGCAATATAACGCTCATGCGCACCACTCATCGCATACTGAAGCAGGTGCATGACTACCGCTTCGAGTTCTTTGGAAGCTTCTTTCAGCTTTTCTCCATAAGGCTTCAAATCATCGTAATTACTGGCTTCCTTAATGGTTTCAATCACCTCTTTGGTCAGGAGCTTCATCGCTGCACCATTTTTCATTACCACCTTTCGACCCAGCAAATCCAGCGACTGAATACCCGTAGTTCCTTCGTAAATGGCCATAATTCTAATATCGCGGTAGTATTGTTCCAATGGAAAATCAGTACAATATCCGTATCCTCCCAACACCTGCACGCCATTACTGACAGAAACACGCCCCATTTCAGAAGGATAGGTTTTGGCAATGGGGGTTAATAATTCGAGCAGAAGGTGATAACGCTCACGGTCCTCTTCAGGGCCGTGCTCTGACAAATCCTGATACATGGATGATTGCAAGAGTAAAGCAACCGAACCTTCAGTGATCGCACGTTGTAAAAACAGCATTCTGCGCACGTCAGGGTGGTTAATGATGGTAGTTGGTCCATCTTCCACATCTTTGGTACCTCCGGACTGGATTCGTCTGCCCTGAGGTCTTTCTTTGGCATACTGCAAAGAAGCGTGATAAGCAGCAGTGGCCACAGAAGCAGCGGTAAGTCCTACGTCAATCCGGGCGCCATTCATCATCTGAAACATGTGCTTAAGCCCACGGTTTGCATCTCCAACCAGCCAGCCATGACAATCTTCTTTTTCCCCAAATACCAAATGCGTCGTACAATAGCCCCTTTGGCCCATTTTCTGAAAATCTGCTACGGTTGTAACATCATTAAATTCTAAAGAACCATCTTCTTTCTGGCGATTTTTAGGTACGACAAACAGGGAAATTCCTTTGGTACCCGCCGGAGCTCCTTCAATACGAGCCAGTACTAAATGCACAAAGTTTTCGGCGTATTCATGATCTCCGCCGGAGATAAATATTTTTTGCCCCTGGATTCGGTAAGAACCATCTGCCTGGGGGAAGGCAGTAGTCGTAATATCTGAAAGGGAGCTACCTGCCTGTGGCTCGGTCAGACACATGGTCCCACCCCATTCTCCTGAAATCATCTGAGGTACAAAACGCTCTATGAGTTCCTGTGTCCCAAAGCTTACAATCAGATTCGCGGAACCTCCCGTCAAACCAGTATATCCGGGCAGGCTGTTATTCGCACTCTGA
>JAGQVA010001021.1 GCA_020438265.1 Bacteroidota bacterium | reverse complement strand
CTCTTTGAAGTTTGTTCATCCTCTGCCTGCATAGCCCTAAGGGCATTCACCTTTGCCCTCACATTCGCCCGGTAGGATTTATAATAGATAAACAGCTGTTCTTCCTCTTTTTTGCCAATACAGGGAAATAAATCCAGATATTGCTTCATAAATGCTTCACTCATTTCCCATTTGCCGAAACTTTCTAAATCCATGCAGAAAAATGCCACTTCGTTGATCACGTCTATTTGACGAAACTTGTCGTTAAACTCAATGCAATCAAAAATAATGGGCTTTTGGTAGATAAATATATTCTTTGCGTGAAGATCTCCATGAACATCCCTAATATATCCTTGTGTTATCCTTTCTGAGAATAATTGTTCATGTTTTTTGATGAATTTGTCGCTATAGTGAATGGCTCGTTCAATCAGTTGTGCATATTTTTCACCCAATCTCTTCAAAACCCAATCTGAAATGGTTTGCAAATCATTGAAGGCTGCCTGAAAATCTGCCTTGTCAAATGGAGTTTTTATCACAGTTGCGTATTGATGGAATCGCGCAATTTCCTCAGCCAACATACTTATATCTTCGGAGCGAATATGATTTCCCCTGATAAGTTCGTCCATTTTCCTGGATGCTTCCAGCTTTTTCATCTGAAGGGCGTAATCGAGAACCTGGCCTCCTTCTCCCAGAAAATAGCAACCATCTTTTTCTGTTATAGCTAACACATTGAGATAAATATCGGTGAGCCTGCGATTGAGCATTAACTCCTTTTCACATACCTGCCTGCGCTTTTCAAGCGTGGAAAAATCGAGAAAGGAATATTTCATCGGTTTTTTGATCTTAAAAGCATATTCCTCACTCAGAATAACCCAGGAAATATGGGTTTCGACCAATTGACCTGATAAAGGTTTTCCTCCAAATCTCCCGCTTTGTGAAAGTTTAATGATTTGTTTCCTGTTCATTGGACAATTGTATGTAATGATACGCTTCCTCAATCATCAATTCTATATTATCACGCCCTGAATGAAGAATCAAATGAGCAGTAGACAAAGGTTCAAAATCTGCCTTTATCTTTACATATATAGCATAATCTGCTTCGCTGTCAGGCCTTTTTTGGCTTATCCGCTCTTTAATCAGTTCCTCGTCCGCCTGAATTTCGATGAATATGATTGTTTGGCCAACAGATGAAGCCGCTTCGATAAATTGTGTTCTGATTGATTTCCTGTAAAAAGTAGCATCCAATACGATCGATTTCCCTTGCCTGACTGCTGCTGTCATCTCTTTGATCATCTGCTCATAAACCTCTCCTTTTTTTTCAGTTGAATATTGCCCCAACAGGTCTAATTGTTCTCTCACCTGATCACTCCCAATATATATAGCCTTTAGTTTCCCGGCGAGCTTATGAGCAAAATAGCTCTTTCCAGAACCAGGAAGCCCCATGACTGCTATTAGCATATTTGAATCATTTTTGATTTATAAACCCCTGTTCTCCCTCTCAAACCTTTAATAAGTTCCACCCCTGATATAAATAAGTGAATGAGAAAAGTCATTATTGACATAATTTAAAACTGACTTAATCCAGCACTTTAAACACCTAAGTCTTATTCAGGTAAACTTCTTTACCAGTTCCTTTATTTTTGTCCCGAATAGCAGTCTAAGTTCGACAGATGTTTGTAATAGTTTATCTTCACAGTACAGAACAGCATAGGTTATCTTTGAGAACTTATGTAAGTTAACCCATCTGCTAAACAACTCAATCAATGACAGCGTCAAAAACAGTTTTACTTTGGTTTAGATCTATTCTATTATCTACTCTGGCATTATTTTTCATTACCCTTTCCTGGGGACAGCCAACTGCCTTACATGATTCTATCAGCATCCGAAAAGTCATGGACATAGGTTCTTCTACAGCAACTCGTATTGATATTGATCCAGCTACCAATGAGCTTTA
This sequence comes from Bacteroidota bacterium, assembly GCA_020438265.1. GTDB lineage: Bacteria > Bacteroidota > Bacteroidia > J057 > J057 > JAGQVA01. The sequence continues at coordinate 305 of JAGQVA010001021.1, read as the reverse complement.
TTATGCTACTGTCAGTGGTGATATATTCAAGGTAAATATAGGAGCAGGGAATGCTACCAAAATTTTTGACAACGGCGATCACGGATTGGATGAAGTGTATGGGTTTGAAATCGGAGGTAGCGGGAATATCTACCTTGTCAGTATGGTGAATGGAGCAGCCAATAATATTGCAATGGTCAAAAAATATGATGGTGCAGTCTGGACGACCATGGTAACTGCCAATTATCCCAGAAGCAGTCGTGATCATCGATTCAATGCAGTCATTGAAACTCCTGATCAGCAATATATTCTCGTCAATAGTGGTG
>JAGQVA010001020.1 GCA_020438265.1 Bacteroidota bacterium | reverse complement strand
GATTACGATGAATTGATTGAGATGATGGATTTGATTGAAAAATCGGTAGAAGGTGATGTCATTCTTTGCCGGATTATGGGAAACGAGGACAGATTCCCGGAAATCAGCCAGGATTTTCATTTTATTCTTCTTCTTAAGGAGGAATTAGAGCTTGAGAAATGTAAATAATGGCTGTTGGCCTTTAGCTGTTGGCCTTTAGCTATTGGCCTTTGGCATGTTTCCACACAGCTTTTAGCTAAAATCCAACCGCCAAGGGCCAAAAGCCAATCGCCAAATGCTAACAGCCAATAGCAAAAAATACTCATTTGCTTTGTATCTTTGCCCGCATTGTTAAAGACTGAGTGTCGCAGAAAATGAATAAAAACCTAAAAACCCTTTTACAACTTACCATTGGAGTACTGATAGCTGCCGCTTTGATGTACATTACTTTTAAGGACCGTTCGATTGGTGATTTGGCAAATGATATGAAAGCGGCTGATCCTTTCTGGATGTTTATGGCGGCGCTTACCTTATTGGCAGTTTATATTTTCCGGGCTTTGCGCTGGAAGTTGATGCTTGACAGTTCCGATTATCCAGCCAATTCTTTCAATACCATTATCTCCATGTTGATTTGTTATCTGGTCAATAGTGTAACACCGAGGATTGGAGAAGTTGCCCGTTGTTCGGTTTTATTAAAAACGGATAAAATCCCTATTCCTGCCAGTTTGGGTACCATTTTTACAGAGAGAATTATTGATGCCCTCGTGTTGTTTGGAGGATTGGGAATTATTTTTCTGACCGAATTTCAGCGCCTGAGAGATCTGTTTGCTGTTATGTTTAGCAACATTCTTGGCGGAATGGAAAACAGTTTATGGCTTTTGACAGGCATGGCAGTGGTAGCGATTGGGGGTATTATTGGTTTATTCTTTTTTCTTCGTAGCGACAGAGCCCGCCAGGGAATTGCAGGGAAGTTTCACGATGCGCTTTCCACCATGTTAAAAGCTTCTCAAAGTATATTCAGGCTACAAAAGCCCTGGTTGTTTTTTGTGCATACAGCTTTGATTTGGCTGGCGCTGGTGGCAATGAATTACTTCTTTCTCAAATCATTACCCGACACGCAGGATTTTGGGGTTTATGTGGCGATTTTGATTCTGTTTATTGGAGGACTGGGCTGGGCATTGCCAGTACCTGGCGGAATAGGAACGACGCATTATATCATTGTACAATTGTTTCTGGCATTTAACCTGAGCGAAACAGCCGGGCAGAATTTTGGCCTCCTCTCCAATGGAGCCACTTTTATTTTCACCATTTTCTTTGGATTAATTGCCTGGTTATTATTCCTCTACATTGTCTATCAGAAAGAAAATCAGAAAAAAAATCCTGATCCTGCTATTAACTCATAAATTCTCCCTAACTTTGCTTGGCAAATGTCAAAAATGACTTTGCCATATGCACGAAAATCATAAAATCATTTTAGAGGGACTTACTTACGATGATGTCCTTCTTATTCCCGCTTATTCTGAAGTACTTCCCAGAGAAGTCAACACTTCATCCTTTCTTACCCGAGAAATCAAATTGAACCTGCCAGTCATTAGTGCCGCGATGGATACCGTCACGGAACACAAAATGGCGATTGCCATGGCTGCCAGTGGAGGGATTGGGATTATTCATAAAAATATGACGATCAATGATCAGGCCGAAGAAGTGCGCAAAGTAAAGCGCTCTGAAAGTGGTATGATCGTCGATCCCATTACCCTTTCTCCTGATGATACGTTGGCCAGGGCCAATCAAATTATGAGCGATCATCGCATTGGGGGAATTCCGATTATCGATAAAGCCGGAAAACTGGTTGGGATAATTACCAATCGCGATATGCGTTTTGAGACGCCTGATGGCCGAAAGGTAAGTGAGTTGATGACAAGTGAAAACCTCATTACAGCTCCTGAAGGAACCAATCTCGACCAGGCTGAGGAAATGCTGCGCCGCTATAAAGTAGAAAAGCTCCCGGTGGTTGACAAGGATGGAAAACTGATCGGGCTGGTTACTTATCGGGATATTATCAAAAAGCAAAACTTCCCCAATGCATGTAAAGATCATCTGGGGCGATTGAGAGTAGGGGCTGCAGTAGGAATTACTGCTGATACCGTTGACAGAATTTCTGCCCTGGCTAAAGCCGGCGTGGATGTCGTTGCGATAGATACTGCTCACGGTCATTCCAGAGGAGTGCTTACTGTCATTAGTGAGGTAAAAGCAAAATTTCCTGATTTACAAG
>JAGQVA010001019.1 GCA_020438265.1 Bacteroidota bacterium | reverse complement strand
ACCCCAATAGGGATGCAAAGGGTGATGGCTAAAAGACTGTGCATATAACGGGGGTTTCCATGAACCAGGAAATACTTTGTGTTCAAATTCCTTATCGAAATTGTTGAGATAACCGCGATGTCCTCCATCCGTCTTTGACCACTCGAAGATGGCATCAGAGATCGCTCTCCCAAAATCGGCCGACCGCTCAATGACGTCGGATTCTATCCCTCGGGAAGTTATATTTTTAGCAATCAAAGACTCCAGCGAGTCAATCATTTGTTTGTTTTTATCGGAAGTCTGGTTGTAAACCTGCTGAAGGATAGCCGACTGGGCTGCGTTCATAGAGGCTGGCCAGGAGTATTCGACTCCGGATTCAGGCATGGGTAAGTCTTCCAGGCCGTTCAACTGCCCTGCAAGGGACTGGTATTCAGGATACCCATGTACAACCGATTCATACATAGTCAGTCCAATATATCCGGCAGTTCGGGAAGCATAAGTAGGTGAATTGGCCGGGGTATATTTCATGAGATAGGTAGTCATTTCTGCCCAGGCAATGGCTATTTCCTGATCTGTCATAGACTTTTGCTTCTCAGGCGTACAACCCAGAATTCCCATTGCCAGGGTCATTCCTAAAATGATTGGATTCCAATGCAATTTCATAGCCCTTTGTCGTATTTCATTTTTAAATTACTCTAAATTTTCTTTCTGTTTTCGGTAAGCTGTAACCTTGCTTTCATTAATGCCAAAAAATAAAACATCGTCGATTTCAATAACACTTTTGACATCTCCTTTGATCTGAAAGCCTGATTCCCGTTGATTCAGGTAAGTGAAATTACCCTTTCCATTTCCTTTCAGTAAAACCCCATAATTGGCGTCAAATTTCCCCAGTCGCAGCTTGGCATGACTGTTATTTCCACAAAGAAGAATGTCCTCATTGCCATCGTTATCTGCATCCAGAATATGAATGGTATAAACCGGTGCATACTGCGCCTGAATCGGCAGATTGCTTTCTTTCAACTTTCCATCCGGACTACTCAACCACAAACCTGTTTTCATATCATTTGCCTCCAGATGCCCGGCTTCCTGGATTTCTTTCTCAGAAAATAGATCCTTCAGGGTTGCGTCTGCATAACTTTGATAAGAAGTAAATTTGGACCTGAATCCTGAAAGCTGGTATAATAATTCATCCCGCGTGATATAGGGATAAGATTTTCCGTGGATATAATAGCAAAAAATCGGATCTACAGACCCATTATTATCAAAATCGCGATAATACAATTCTGCAGGCTCTTTTTCACTCACTTTAAACTGCGTATTCAATCCTGTATTTCCTGCAATAAGATCAGGTTTTTGGTCTCCATTCAAATCTGCGACTGCAACAGTATTCCACCAGCCTTTGTATTCCTTTCCAAGAAAATCGATGGTTTTGTTTTCCAGTTTTCCGTTTATCAGGGAATAGATTGTTATGGGTAACCATTCACCCACTACGATGAATTCAGGCTGATTATCAAGATTCAAATCTGTCCAGATTGCGTCGGTAATCATGCCTGCCCCGGATAATTCAGGGGCAATGGCTTCCGTTTGATCAGAAAAATTTCCTTCACCATCATTCACCAGAAAATAACTTTGTGGGGGTTCGGGATATTTTCCGGGAATGACTCTTCCTCCCACAAATACATCCGGGAAATTATCGCCATTCACATCGCCAACAGCAACCGTTCCATTGCTTGTGAGCATTTCAGGGAGCTCTGAGCGGGTAAAATTTCCCTTCCCATCATTGATATACAAACGATCCTGAAGACGAGGATCATTCCATTTGAAATCGTGATATCCGCCACTGGTAATGTAGATATCCTGATTCCCGTCCTGATTCGCATCAAAAAACACAGCGTCTGTATCCTCACTTTCGCGATCATTTTCAAAAGCTGGCTGAGGTTGTGGTTTAAAATTTCCCGTAGAGGTTTGCAAAAATAATCCGGCAGGCTGTCCCTTAGCGCCTCCAATTAACAGATCTTCCAGTCCATCTCCATTGACATCCGCTTTTACCATACATGGACCAGTATAGGAAAATTCATTGATCAACAGAAGCTGGCGGTCGAAATCCTTTACTTCAATTCCGGGGTTTGTGAAATCAACGGGAGAATTGATTTCCGTAAAGAGAGAAACAGATTTTTTTGTCGAATAATTTTGAGATTTTGCTTCATTTTCCTTTAACAAAATTTCCTGATCTGTTTCAATATTGGTTAATATTTGTGTTTTCCCACTCGCCC
>JAGQVA010000100.1 GCA_020438265.1 Bacteroidota bacterium | reverse complement strand
CCATGCTGCAAATACGACAATGGAAATGGCAGTAGTCGGCCCTGAAATCAGATGATAAGAGGAACCAAATAATGCGGCAATGACAGGGGTAATCATGGCCGTATAAAGACCATATTCAGGAGGCAAACCGGCAATCATCGCAAAGGCAACTCCCTGTGGCAAAACAATCACTGCTCCGGTAAGACCGGCAAGAAGATCTGACTTGAGGGTGTTACGGTTTACTAATGGCCACCATTGAAGAAAAGGAAAGATTTTATGGGTAAGACCGGGAGATTTCACTGATAGAGAAAGTTATTTTGTAATAATTACAATATTATAATACAAAAATATGAAAATATTTTGAATATTGGATAAGTGTCATTATTTTTATCTCATCACTGTTTGCTGCGATATTCAGATAGTTTACAGAGGATTATTAATCTACTACTTTTGCGATGGAAACTAATGGAACTCCTTCCTGGTTAGACTCAGATGCTGGCCAGCAACTTCAGGCAACATTATCTCAAGAACAAACACTTCTTGGCCTGAATCGCCTTCTCAACCGACTTGACAAATTAGAAAATTCTGTAGAAAGACTCAACGCTCTTTTGGAGCAAGGTCCTGCTATGCTGAGTATGGCGACGGATACCATTGATGAATCTGTTCAAAAAGCTTCTTCAAAGGGAATAGACATTGAGGTCCGTTTGCAAAATGCGCTTACACTTGCGGAGAAGTTAACCGCTCCCGAGATGGTGGAAAGGCTGGAAAAAACATTGGCATTTGCAGACCAATTGCCTGGAATGGCCAGCATGTTTACGGATATGGTAGATGAGGGATATCGGAGAGCAGCCGAAAAAGGAGTTGATCTGGAACAAAGAATGGGGCAGGCTCTGACACTAGCCGAAAAGCTGACAAGCCCTGAAATGGTTGGCAAACTGGATAATTTAATGAAACTGGCTGATCAGGCACCCGGATTGTTGAGCATGGTTACTGATATCGCAGATGAATCCATAAGAGAAGCTTACGATAAAGGGATAGATGTTGAATCGAGATTAAAAGGTGCATTGACCGTTGCCGAGAAACTGACAGATCCGGAAATGGTAGGCCAATTGGAAAATCTCCTCAAACTGGCCAAACAGGCTCCGGGACTTGCCGCAATGACGATAGATATCGTCGATGAAGCAATGACGAGTTCGACGATGAGTCATGTTGCAAAAATCTTCGATCCGGAGATTATGGCAACGGTGGGAGATGTGGGTACTGCTCTTTCTGAAGCAGTAGGGCAGCCCATCGAAAGAAGAAACTTATGGGGTCTGATGAAGGCAATGAGAGATCCCGAACTACAAAGCGCAATTGGTTTCCTGATCAATTTCGGCAGAAATTTTGGTAAAAAATTAACCCCCAATAAATAAAAGGATAAAATTACTATGAGTCATCACCAAGTTTTAGTTGTTGGCGGAGGAACCGCCGGACTAACTGTAGCATCGCAACTCCTCAATAAGCCTAATGCTCCTGAAGTTGCAATCATCGAACCCAGCGAAGTACATTATTACCAACCTATCTGGACCCTGGTCGGTGGCGGCGTTTTTGGTCGTGAGGTTTCCAAAAGAATGGAAGCCGATTATATTCCTGCAGGTGCTACCTGGATCAAGGATAAAGTTGCTTCTTTTGATCCTGATAATAATCAGGTTAAGTTGGCGGGTGGAGATACAGTTTCCTATGATTATCTGATAGTTGCGGCTGGTATTCAGATTGACTGGAATCTGGTTCCGGGGCTGGCTGAAAGTGTAGGAAAACCAGGAACGGGTGTGGTGAGTAATTATTCTTATGAAACGGTTGAATCTACCTGGACGGCTATCCAGGCGATGAAAAAAGGAAACGCGATTTTTACCCATCCCAGTACGCCGATTAAATGTGGGGGAGCTCCCTTGAAAATCTGTTACCTGGCTTCTGATTATTGGGGGAAAAATGGAGTTCTTAATAATATCAATGTCATTTATGCAAAAGCGGGAATGGGCATTTTCTCCGTTAAAAAATATGCTGATTCGTTGAATAAAGCAGCTGACAGATATGGCATTGACCGCCAGTGGAATATTTCTCTGAAAGAAATCAAGCCTGATAGCAAGGAAGCTGTTTTTGAGCACATGCAAACCGGGGAGACTGAGACGATGTCTTATGGCGTTCTTCACGTTACGCCTCCAATGAGTTCTCCTGATTTTATTAAAAGCAGTCCTCTGGCTGATACAGGTGGATGGGTAGACGTCAATAAACATACTACCCAGCACACCAAATATTCCAACGTTTTTGGGCTGGGAGATTGTAGCAATCTGCCTACATCAAAAACAGGAGCAGCAATTCGTAAGCAGGCACCTGTAACCGTTGCCAATGTAATGGCTTCAATTAGTAATAAAGAACTGCCCGGATCTTATGATGGATATACTTCCTGTCCGTTGGTTACCGGTTACGGAAAGCTGATTCTGGCTGAATTTGACTATAATAATAATCCTACAGAGTCCTTCCCGTTTGATCAGGGAGAGGAAAGATATAGTATGTATGCATTAAAAGCTCATGGTCTGCCACGGATGTACTGGCATGGTATGTTGAAAGGACGTGAGTTTTAATAATTGGCTATTGGCCTTTAGCTATTGGCCGTTGGGAATATTACCTATCAGGCTGGTTTTGGGATGATATTCTGCTAAAGGCTAACTCCCAATCCCTAACAGCATATAAAGATTTATCCAATCATTAATACTCTCCTCAGCTTTTTGAGGGGGGTATTTTTTTTGTACCATAAAAAATGAGCCACACCAGATATCCGGTGTGGCTCAGACTTAATGCCCATTTAGAATACAATAGAAACTTATTCTTCTTTGATATAAAACTGTTCTATGCTCGGTGTTAAAGGCCGTGGGAACCAAAGAGGTCGTCTTAACCCGCCTGGTCCCGGAGCCGGACGTGCCATTGCCAGCCATTCTTTATACACTTCAAAGGATTTGTCGGTATCAACCATAATGTCGCCGTATTTATCTCCTTCATGAGCCAGTTCGATTTTTACTTTTTGGTGCCAGCAATGCATACCACTGATCGGGTCTGGATGAACGGGGAAGGTAATATTCTGATGAACTCCTCCGTCAGACCAGAAGATTCTTGAAGAATCTTTGTCTTTACTTTCAAATGGTTTGATACCGGCGATGGTTTGCATCATCCATTTACCACCTTCGCCTTTTTCGATTTTGACGGTATTGGTTGCCCATCTGTTTCCCGTTTCATCCTGAGGGCGTCTCCATCTTCCGATGTGGTGAGAACACGCCACAACACCTGGTTTCATTCCTTCAGTTACCCAGACCTTATCAACAAAGTAGCCGATATCGGTGGATACACGGAGCAAATCATTGGTTTTAACTCCCAGTTTCTCAGCATCCGACGTATGCATCCAAATCGGATTCCTGTTGGCAATTTCGGTAAGCCATTTGGCATTTCCAGAGCGGGAATGAATCAAAACGGGTAGACGGAAGGTGGGCACCAAAGGAAATTCTCCTTTTGATTTATCAATATTATCAGGGTGAATATGGCTTTTTACATAAGTTGGAATGGTATATTCCGGCCATTTCCAGTCCACCATGGTTTGTGAATAAAACTCATGTTTGCGGGATGGTGTTGGGAAACCTACCATGGCGTTACCGTTGATCATTACTCCAATCGCTTCCCCGTTTTTAGAGATGATATTTGATTCCTCATCAACCTTGGTACCTGCCAGTTGCTCTTCACTTAAAGGCTTTTTATGTTTTGAATAAGAAGTTTTCTCAACTTCAAATGCACCATATTTTCGCATATAATCCAGAGGGGTAAGCCCTTCTTCGGCAGCCTTTTCAGGCAGACCTGGCGTATGCTCAAAGATGAATTGATAATATTCATCGATGGTAATTTTTTCTCCCGGACGATATGGAGATATGAAATGCTTGCGAACTCCCAGGCTTTCATCCGGATCAATTCGCCATGAAAGTTCAATCCAGAATTCATCCTCTTCCCATACTTCCCCCGGATTCACATCATAGGTAAACTGGAAGGGTTTTCCTTCTCTTCTGGCTGCTTCACGAAGTACAGGCTGACGGAAACCAATCCACATACCCGAGTGAGTCGCGTAGCTGTTAATATCATGTCTCTCACCAGAATGGCCCATAGGCAATACATAGTCTGCAAAATATGCTGTCTCATTCCAGGTTGGAGTAAGAGCAATGTGCATACCGACCATTGATTCGTCCTGTAGGGCTTCCATCCACGAAAATCCATCCGGATAGGTCCATACAGGATTAAATACCCTGGTGAAATAAACATCCATTTTTCCTCTGCCTTCTTTCAGAAAATGAGGTAACAGGAAGCTCATTTCAAAGAAAGCGAGTGGATATTCATTGGGGAAATGGAGCTCATTCCAGAATTTTTGAGCCGGTGGATTGTCAAAAAATGAAGGTTTGAACTTATTCCAGGCGTTAGGAGAAGTTCCTCCTACTGTTCCAACACTTCCTGTCAGTACATTAAGGAAATGCAAGGCTCTTGAAACAGCCCATCCACCAAGGTTTCCACTGGCAGCACTGCGCCAGTTATGTGTGGCAAAACGAGTACCTGCTTCTCCGATTTTACGGGCAACTTCTACAACCATATCTGCATCTACACCTGCTTCCTGTGCCGCAAATTCGGGGGTATACTCTTTATATTCTTCTTTGAGTGCTTCAATAAAAGTTTCGAAGGTCGCAGGTTTATCTGGATGAACCGCTTTTAAATAGTCTTTCCAGTTTACCCAGTCATGCATGAAGTCAAAATTGTAAAGACCTTCATCCAGAATGACTTTAACCATTGCCAATAATACAGCAGCTTCGCTTCCCGGATAAGTAGGTAACCAGTAGTCTGACATACTGGCTGTATTAGAAAGACGAGGGTCGAAAACGGCCAGTTTGGCCCCGTTCATCATTCCTTCAATAATCCTTTGTGCGTGAGGATTAAAGTAATGGCCGGATTCAAGGTGCGCACTGATCAGGAGGATAAATTTGGCATTTGCATGGTCAGGAGAAGGCCTGTCATATCCATACCAGAGGTTGTAACCGAAACGAGCGCCAGCAGAGCAGATATTTGTGTGGCTGTTGTGTCCGTCAACACCCCATGATTTAAGAATCCTGTCAGCGTACCCTTCATGACCCGGGCGTCCTACGTGATAGGCAACTTCGTTATTTCTTCCTTCCTGAAGGGCTTTTCTGATTCTTCCTGCAATATCGTTCAGGGCTTCATCCCAGGAAACTCTTTTCCATTTTCCCGAGCCTCTTTCCCCATCTCTTTTCATGGGATAAAGAATCCTGTCGGGATCAGTAATCTGGTTAATGGTCGCAGGACCTTTGGCACAGTTGCGGCCCCGGCTTCCCGGGTGATAGGGATTTCCCTCAAACTTTCTGATTGCTCCGGATTCTTTGTCTACATAAGCCAGTAATCCACAGGCTGACTCACAGTTAAAACAGGTCGTGGGAACAATGGTATAATGTTTTTTCTCCCTTCTGGGCCAGCTTTTGGCTTCGTGTTCTACCCAGTCATCCCATTGTTCTGGTGGGGGATAATTGGTCAGTTTTCCAGGCTCTTTGAGATGAGGAAGATCGGTAACTTTATCTTGATGCAGATTGGGAATTAAATGTAATTTCTCTGCAATTTTTTCTATGAATGTTGGTTTATGTTGGTAACCCATGATGGCGATATTTTTTTGTAAAAGCTGTTGGCTGATTGCTAATAGCCAAAGGCCAACAGCCAATAGCTGAATTAACTTAAAGGAATTTGTTGAGGAGCCTGAACCCAAATATGTTCAGTGATATACATACCCATTAAAACCAGCACAGAAGCGGCTGGTAGCCCCAAAGTAAGGCCAGTCCCTGCCAGAACCATTGGAAGGATATTACCAAAAACTACTACTCCTATCCAAAACAGATTTTTGTATCGCCCGGAAACGATCATCTTAACGGTTTTCTTTGCATCGATTGTACCGTGAGGAGTAGCCAGTTCGAGTAGCATCGTGAATAAGTTTACACCAACACTAATCATGAGAACCTTATTCAGGAAATCTGTCCAGTCTGTTGTTGCCTCACTCATTATAGAGAAAATACCAAAAACAGCGGCACCGGCCATAAAACTATGCAGAAGCATGTGAAGCGAAAGGGCAGGGCTTTGCCAGAAGTCTCTACTTTTTGCCTGGGCAAACAGAAATGCAGTATAAATAGAGGTGAGAATTGCTAAAGCTGCACCTGCCCAAAGGGCAATCGTCTCAACCATTCCCCAACCCATAAATACAGAAACCGCCCAAAGCGTGAGCAGACCACCAAATACTGTAATGGCATATCCACCTCTTACCAGCCATGATTTCCACTGGGGTCTTAAAAGAACATATATAAATCGCGTTGGCTGGTCCAGATCTTTTACTAAAAATCCACCTGTCAGAGTCAGAAAAACTAATCCTAACACAATACTTGTCCATTTAATGGTTTCGCTTACATCGGCAAGACCAAATCCCAGGGCCAGGAATGGAACCAGAAAAGCGCCAGTTGAAATCGCTTTAGTCCATACGTAGGTGGATACTTCCCATCCCCAAAGTGTACCTTTAGCAGGAGCATCGTACACCCGACGGGATTTAGACATAATGGCCTGAATTTGTTTCTGACCATTTCCCTGTTTCCCGGCCAGGACTTCTTTCATTGCTTCTGGATCTGACTGCTGCTTTTTATAGTCAGCATATTTGGCAAAATGCCCAACGCCTCCGGTCTGGGAATTCCATAGATAGTCATCAGACTCCCTGGAAAGAGATGGCGTTAAAGCTGCATCATCACCGTTGATATAGAAAAGGTTAGGTTCCGTTCCTTTCTCGGGTTTCCTAACGGTAACTTTCTGAGTAGAAAGCAAATGAGAGATTTCAGACTCAGGATCTTCCATATCTCCTGAGATAATTGCGTGTTCAGGACACACATTGACACAGGCTGGCTCTAGTCCAATTTCGACCCGGTGAGAACAATAATTACATTTCGCCGCAGTGTTTGTTTCCGGATCTATATATAAGGCGTCATAGGGACAGGCCTGGGTACATGCTTTGCAACCGATACACCGGGAATTGTCAAAATCGACGATTCCGTCTTCCCTAACATGAAGGGCTTCTACCGGACAAATTTCCACACATGGCGCATTTGTACAGTGGTTGCATCGCATAACGGAAAATAGTCTTTGGGTATCTGGATACTGGCCTTTTTCGACTTGTTTTACCCAGGTACGGTTTACACCTATAGGAACATCATGTTCCGATTTACAGGCAACCGTGCAAGCATGACAACCAATGCACTTTCTGTTGTCAATGATAAATCCATATTTCATAAGAGGTAGTAGTTTTTACTTAAGTTAACCAATCAGGAAGTAGTAAAAAATAAAATAAGTAAAATATTATGATATTATCATAATTAAATAGTAAGTTTTTCTGAAAATCGCTTATGAGACAACGCAATCGATAATCAAATTAAAGATAGTACAGGATGGAATTCTATGCTTGGGATAAGAATATTGTATATATTAAGAGAATTGTATTTTGTATTTTTACGAAAACGAATTAACTTCATACTCAGGATCTATTTGTTTGAGTATCGAATAAGCTCTTTTTTTAAGTTTTATTCACAAATTTTGTTTCAAACGCTAATTTTTATGACAAAAACTAACTCTACTACCTGGCTATCGGGAAAGATGGTTAGCCTGTTCGCGTTTCTTTTTCTGGCCCTTACAGTTTCTGGTTTTGCCCAGAAAACCGTTTCAGGGACAGTGACAGATGAAAATGGGGAAGCCCTGATTGGGGTAACAATCCTCGTTGAAGGTACTGCCAGTGGTGTACTTTCTGATGAAAGCGGACGCTATTCTATCCAGGTTGCCGAAGGTAACACACTGGTTTACAGTATGGTTTCCTTTAAGACCCACACCGAAGTCGTGGGCGCAAGTAACACAATTAATGTTACAATGGAATTTAGTACGCTTGAAGAAGTCGTTGTAACGGGCTATACTTCAGAGCGTAAAGCCGACATTATTGGATCGGTTGAAGTTGTTAATACTGAGGATATGTTGACTGCTCCTGCGGGCAACCTGACAGGACAGCTTCAGGGACGTGCTTCCGGGGTTGTGGTCAGTAATGACTCTCGTCCTGGTAATGGTGCTAAAGTTCGTATCCGTGGATTTACATCTTTCGGTGCCAGTAACCCGCTTTACATTATTGATGGTGTTCCTACCAAAGATCCATCTACCCTTAACCCTAATGACATTGCTTCTGTACAGGTATTGAAAGATGCTACTGCTGCTTCTATCTATGGAGCACGTGCTGCTCAGGGTGTAATCATTGTTACAACTAAAGGAGGATCCAGAGGTTCAATGAAAATCAGCTATGACGGTTATTATGGAACTCAGACTGTTCCTCAATCTTCTCTGCCTGATGTATTGAATACTCAAGAATATGTAGAGTATCTGCAGAAGAATAACGGGCCTGATTTTATTCACCCGGTATTTGGTTCTATGTCAAGTCCAACTATCCCTGATAAAATCGTTGTAAGCCCAGGATTCAAAGGTGGAGTTTCTGCCAGTGATCCTCGTGCAAACTCTGATTTATATGACATCTCAAACTATGGTGCTGCTTACCAGATCATGGATGTTAGCGATGGTACTGATTGGTTTGATGCAGCACTTCGTCCTGCAACTATTCAAAACCATCAGGTGACTGCATCAGGAGGTACTGACAAAGGTACTTATGTATTCAGTTTGAACTATTTTGGTCAGCAGGGTATGTATGAGTACACAGACTACAACCGTTACTCTGCTCGTATGAACACCTCTTTCCAGCCTGTTGACTGGTTGAGAATTGGTGAAAACTTCCAGTTTACTTATAATAAGTCTGTAGGTAACGCTGGTGGTGGTGGAACCCTGGGTGAAGGTAGTCCATTTGCATGGGCTTATCGTATGGTACCATACCTCCCTGTTTATGATATTGGTGGTGGATTTGGAGGAAACGCTGTAGGTGAATCCGGAAACGCTACTAACCCGGTTGCTGTTCTCTACAGAAATAAAGATGATTACTTTGAGCAGTATAAAACTTTTGGTAATGCATTTATTGAAATTACTCCTATTGAAGGACTGACAATTCGTTCTTCTTTTGGTATTGATTACAGTAATTTCTTTAACCGTGATATTACCTACAGAACTTATGAAAGTTCAGAAAACACCAGTATTACCGGTTTCAACAATTCATTCAACTACGGTATTACCTGGACGTTTACCAATACTGCTGCTTATGCAAAATCATTTGGCAAGCATGAGATTAAGCTTCTTGCAGGTACTGAAGCAATCAGCTATAATGGAAATGGTATTGGTGTAAGTACCAACACTTTTGACTTTGAAGATCCTAACTTCATTAACCTGAATACTGATCAGTTTGGTACTCCAAGTACTTCCAGTAATCAGCCTATTCCAGAAAGACTGGCTTCTTACTTTGGTAAGATTGACTATATCTTCAACAATAAGTATCTGGTGAATGCTACCATTCGTCGTGATGGAACTTCCAAAATCTATGAAACAGAGCGTTACGGTGTATTCCCTGCCTTTGGTGTTGGATGGAGGGTTTCTGAAGAAAGCTTCATGAGCGGTGTTGAATTTATCGATGACTTGAAACTTCGTTTCGGTTGGGGACAAATGGGTAGTATTGATAACGTAGGTGCTGGTAACCAGTTTACCTTGTTTGGAAGTAACATTGGTATCTCTAACTATGACATCAACAGAACTAATAATGGTGCTGTTGTAGGTTATACTCCTTATCGTGCAGGTAGTATCACTACCAAATGGGAGGTTTCTGAAACTACCAATATCGGTCTTGACGGATCTGCCTTCCAGGGACAGTTAATCTTCGGATTCAACTACTTCATCAACAATACTCGTGACCTTATTGTTTCTCGTCAGAGAAATGGTCTGGAGCCACAGGTATTCCAGCCTGCAATTAACCTGGGTCAGATGCAGAACAAAGGGTTCGAAGTTAGCTTGACTAACAGAAAATCTTTTGGAGACTTTGAATACGACCTTACTTTACTGTTCACTCATTACAAAAATAAAGTAATTGATATCGATGGTAATCCTGAGTCTTTCCAGGAAAGAACTGCTGCTCGTATTGGTACAGTAGTAAGAACTTCTGTAGGCCAGCCAGTTTCTTATTTCTGGGGATATGAAATCGACGGATTCTTCAATACTGAAGCTGACCTGAATGCTTTAGATCAGGAAGGTGCAGTTGTGGGTAGCTGGAGATTCAAAGATCAGAATAATGATAAAGTGATTGATGATCAGGATTTGACTATTCTTGGTAGTCCTCACCCTGACTTTGTAACCAGTTTGAATGCTGATCTTCGTTACAAAGACTTTGATTTCAACATGTTCTGGATCTGGAACCAGGGTAATGAACTTTTCAATAATAATAAGTACTTTACCGATATGCGAGTATTCGTAGGTGGTGTATCTCCTCGGGTATTATATGAAGGTTGGACTCCTCAGAATCAGGGTAACGGTGCAGTACTGCCTTACCTGGCTCCAGGAGCTGAAAGTGGTTATACTTCTTTCACAAGAGCTAACGCAAGTAGCTACTTTGTAGAAAATGGCTCTTACCTGAGACTAAGAACTATGCAGATTGGATACAACCTGCCTGCTAATGTTGCTTCCAAGCTTTCTATGTCTAATGCCAGAATTTATGTACAGGGACAAAACCTGTTTACTTTGACAGGCTATAGCGGACCTGATCCAGACATTAACATTACTGGTCAAAATCCTGGTGATGACTTGAAAATGGGTGTTGATGAGAGTGGATTCCCTGCTACTCGTCAGATTTTATTTGGACTTAATATTGGTTTCTAAAAAAAAATCGAGTAAAAATTATTATGAAAAATTTAAAGATAATCCCTCTCGTATTAGTGATGTTTTTTATCACTATT
>JAGQVA010001018.1 GCA_020438265.1 Bacteroidota bacterium | reverse complement strand
TTAGAATATCCTTAGTACTATCTCCATCAACATCAGCAAAGGCAATCGAACTATTTTTTACTGCCTCAAAAGGGATATTGGTATTTTCAGAAAAACTCAAATTGCCCTGGTTCATATATAGCCTGGCAATAGGACCCGTAAACGATTCTCCTGTAAGTAAGACATCTGCCTGATTATCCTGATTAACATCAACCAGAGCTATTTCACCACTTGAGACCCCCGGAAAATATCCCAACAAAACTTCAGTCATAACCCCGAAACTATCATTCGTGTAAAGTCTGGTAAAGGGAAAAGGTACACCTAAATCATTAAATCCGGAAATAAGGACATCTGGATAGATATCACCATTTACATCGCCAACAGCCATTGAGCCATAAGATAAACCTTCTATTTGCGTATTTGGATTTTCTACAAATGCACTCTTTTTATTGTTGAGATAGAGCTTGACAATAGAACTCGTATCCCCTACACCAGAAACCAGGAGATCGGGAGTACTATCCCCGTTCATATCCTGAAAAACAACCTTACCATCTAAAATGCCGGAGAAAGAGGCATTTGGCTTTTGTGCAAATTCGCCCGTTCCATCGTTAAAGTAAACGATGGATTGGTAAACATTAGCGGCGGGAAAAACGGCACCTTCAGTTCCGGACATAATTACGTCAGGAGTACTATTACCATCTATGTCGGCAACGGCTACTGAACTTCTGTGTAAATTTGCAAAACCGCTTCCGGTTTTTTCGGTAAAATTACCCGATCCATCATTGAGATAAAGGGCCGTAACTGGCTGAAAGGGAGGAAGTCCTGTAGGAGCCTTATTACCTGTAATTAGCAAATCTAATGTGTTATTTCCATCTACATCTAAAAAATTAACAGAACCATCGGAGACCGTATTAAAATTGGTTCCTGTTTTTTCGGTGAAATTTCCAGAACCGTCGTTTAGATATAGCCTGGTAATTTTTTCAACCTGAGTTGTAAAGATAATGCCTGACAATAACATATCCTGAGTGCTATCTCCATCTACATCAGCAAGTGTGATCGAACCACCCGAGCTGCCAATGTTCTGCATTGCTGACTTTATCGAAAAATTGCCGGCTCCATCATTAAGGTAAATATAAGTAGCCAGGCCGAGCGAATCATTTCCTGATATAATAAGATCCTGCGTACTATTGCCATCTATGTCTGCAAACGCAAGGTCACCAGAGGTAATAAACACTGAGGCTGTATCAGGCTTTTCGGTGAAATTGCCATTACCATCATTGAGATAGAGTCTGGTCTCCGAAAAATCTGAAATGATGACATCTTGTGTATTATTCCCATCTACATCCGCAAAGGCAAAATTGCCTTGTATTGAACTCAGGCCCGGGATAGGTTTTTCTGTAAAATTACCAGAACCTCCATTTAGATATAGTTTGGTAATATAGATGACACCACCATTATTCCAGTAGCGTCCCCCGGAAATGAGTAAATCTTGCGTCTGATTTCCATCTACATCTACAAAAGCCATCGATCCGCTTCTTACCCCCTGTATGGGAGTATTTGTCTTTTCTGTAAAATTGCCAGCACCATCGTTGATATAGAGGGTAATCTCAGCAGGTGAATCAAAAAAATCATATCCGGAAAAAAGAGCATCTGGAGCTCCATCTCCATTCACATCCCCGAAAATAACGGTTCCATGTGTTGAGTTTATTAAATCACTTTCCCGAACTTCAGTAAAGATCTGTGCTGAAAGCATAGTCCCCAAAAAAAGCAGGGCAATAAATAATAGATTTGATTTCATAAGGTTTAAGGTGAGTTTCGTTGATTTTAGATCAATGGTCTAAATAATGTGACTTCGAGATCAGTACCAAGGCAAGAATCAGTTAGTCAAGCTTTTCATATCCATTTGGCGGAATGAATCTAATTAAAAAAGTTATATAAATAATAAGAATTATTGGGGTTCGAGGCCAATGGGGAAATTAGGTGAGTAAAAATGTTAATTTTCAAGCTCAAACCTGCGAAAAAACAGCCGACAGAAGGATTCTAACCTTCCTATTTCCGATTAGGACGCTTTAACGTCTAAAGCAATTCAGCTGTTTATAAAAATAATCTTTTTGTGGTTTATATGCTCTAAAAATACGGAAAATACTCTAGAAAGGTGAAGGTGGCACTGTCTACTTCAATTCTTTCCCATCTCGCATAAAAATCATCAACTGTTCTCTGGCAGATTGAGCTAATCGAAGAAACCTATCCTCTTTCGGCAATCCCTCTTTGATA
>JAGQVA010001017.1 GCA_020438265.1 Bacteroidota bacterium | reverse complement strand
CGATGCCATTTATCCCTTAGATAATAAACCCGGGCATTCGCCAGAATGAAAATAATCGCTTATTATTGCGCCGTTTTTTAAAGCGGCGCGAAAGGGAGAAAGCATACATGCTAAACACATACTAAAAAACGGCGCAATGATATAGCCCCTGTCATTCTGTGGAACGCGATGCCATTTATCCCTCAGATAATAAATCCGGGCATTCGCCAGAATGAAAATAATCGCTTATTATTGCGCCGTTTTTTAAAGCGGCGCGAAAAGGAGAAAGCATACATGTTAAACACATACTAAAAAACGGCGCAATGATATAGCCCCTGTCATTCTGTGGAACGTGATGCCATTTATCCCTTAGATAATAAACCCGGGCATTCGCCAGAATGAAAATAATCGCTTATTATTGCGCCGTTTTTTAAAGCGGCGCGAAAAGGAGAAAGCATACATGCTAAACACATACTAAAAAACGGCGCAATGATTAAATCTCCTCTTCAACTGAGTTCATGACGTAGGCTTGCTGACGGATGGATTCCTTGTGAACCAATTGCAGAATACTATTCATAATATCATCACTAAGCCCTAATGCAACTGCCGAATCCAAACGATCTCGCACAATCTCGTCCCAGCGCTCAGCCTGAAGAATGGTGATTCCGTTCATCTTTTTATAATGACCGATCTTTTTGGCGATCTTCATTCGTTCTGCCAAAATTTCAATCAATTGGTGATCCTTTGCGTCAATTTCTTCACGAAGGAGAGCCAGTTGGTTGATAAATTGTGGATCGTCACTGTCCGGATGACGCATAATCAGGCTATTGAGAATCTTTCCTAAGCCTTCCGGAGTAACCTGCTGTTTGGCATCACTCAGGGCTTCTGCAGGATTGCGGTGAGCCTCAATCATCAAACCATCAAAATCCAGGTCAATACTTTTCTGAGATACTGGCTGAAGTAGATCCCGGGTTCCACAGATATGACTGGGATCACAAATTATTGGGAGATTGGGATATCTGCGTTTCAGTTCAATTGGAATTTCCCACTGAGGCTGGTTGCGGTATTTGGATTTGCTATTTGTCGAAAATCCACGGTGAATCGCAGCAATTTTTCTGATACCGGCCTGATAAATCCTTTCGATTGCTCCAATCCACAGTTCCAAATCCGGATTAACCGGGTTTTTGATCATTACCGGAATGTCCATTCCCTTTACTGCATCGGCAATTTCCTGAACAGCAAATGGGTTTGTAGTCGTACGTGCTCCAATCCAGAGGATGTCTACTCCGGCTTTGATGGCTTCAAACACGTGTTTGACATTGGCAACTTCTACACAAACAGGTAACCCGACGGCTTTTCCAGCTGATTTCAACCAGGGAAGCCCTTCACTTCCAATCCCTTCAAATGAATTGGGGCGGGTGCGGGGTTTCCAGATCCCGGCACGCAACACGTGAATGTCGTGTTTGGCTACTCCCAGGATGGTTTCCATCACCTGTTCTTCTGATTCTGCACTACAGGGGCCAGAGATGTTCATTCTTTCTCCTAGTCCAAGTCCCCAGTCTTTGAATGGTATTAATTCCAAATGATTCATGGTAAATTATTTAATTCCGTTTAAAATAGAACCAATTGCATTGGCTTCGTTCATCAGATCATAGGTCTGATCAAATTTGCCTTCGGCAATATAGTTTCTGAAGGTTTGCATTTTTTCCAGGTAAATATCCAGCACATCAACAATATTGCCGGCATTCTGCTCATAGACATCCCGCCACATTTTGGGAGAACTTTTAGCCAGTCTCACCGTGGAAGAAAATCCTCCACTGGCCAGATTAAAAATATTGGCTTCGCTCTTTTCCTTTTCCAATACTGTTAGCGCCAAAACAAAAGAACTGATATGAGAGATATGAGAAACATAAGCTGCATGAATGTCATGGTCAGCCGCATCCATATATATCACTCGCATGAATAAACTTTTAAATAGTCTTTCTGCCATGTTGACTGCATCCTCATCTGTTTGGGTACGCTCGCAAATAATGGCGACTTTTCCATAAAACAGATTATTCACTGCAGCTGAAGGGCCTGAGTACTCTGTCCCCGCCATAGGATGACCGGCAACAGCACGCCCCCTCCGTGGATGATCATCAATCGCTTTAATGATTTCACCTTTGGTCGATCCCATATCAATCACCACCGTACCTTCCGGAATCAGGTCCAATACCTTCGGCAACAAAATCACAATTGCGCTGACAGGCACTGCCAAAATCACAAGGTCCGGAT
>JAGQVA010001016.1 GCA_020438265.1 Bacteroidota bacterium | reverse complement strand
AGCTTTGAGGCTTCAGAAGTGCAGCCTTTTGGCGAGTAAAAAATCCTTTCTTCGCCTGTACTGGCAGAGCAGTTTAAGCTCGCCAAGAATCTGATGACTCAGTATCAGATGGGAACCAAACCAGCTTCGGAAGTATTTGACATTGACCGGCTGGCAAAATACTATGCAATCATTGATATCACAGAAGCTTATCATAGTACCATCTGGCATAATCAGCGGTTCTATTATAATCCGGTAACAGGGCGGCTGGAACCCATTGCCTTTGATGGATTTACGGATCTTGGCCCATTTAATTATAATAATAAATTGCTGCTTGGGATGGATATGAGAGGGCTGAGTGGAGATTTTCAAAGAGACCTTCACGCACGTTTATTTATGGAGCGCGATTTTGTCGAAAAGTATAATCAATACCTCTTTGCATTTACCGAACCGTCTTATCTGGACTTGTTTTTTCAGTCCATTGATAGTGCGCTGGTTCGCAGAGAGGAATTTATTCAGAAAGAATTTAAGGGATATACCTACGATATAGAGGGCGTACAAAACCGCGCAAGGAATATTCACGCGCTGCTTCCGGCAGTGGATAATGGTTCCTTACGGGCTTATCTTGAAGGTGAACAGGATGGGAAATTACTTCTGAAAGCGGCCAACTATCATCCGCTTCCTCTGGAAATTATTGGTTATGGAAGTTCTCCCGACAGAATGGGAACCCAACTGGAAAATCCTGTATTTTTGCCTGCATTCCAAAAACAAAGTCAGCTTTATCTGGCTGAAGCGAATGCTCCGCTCAAAACGAAAGTAGTATTCTTTAGAGTCCCCGGACTGGAAGAAGTTTACCACACCCGGCTTTCACCGTGGGAAACGGCGGGAGAAAGCACCCCGGTTCAGAAGCTGTTTAAAAATATTAACCTGACTTCTAATGAGATTTTTCAGGTTGCCGAACCGGTAATTTTATTTAATCCCGGAAAACACAGGGTTGATTATGACATCATTATTCCCGAAGGATATACCGTAGAGTTTCCCGCAGGAACCCAACTGGATCTGGTGAATAAAGCCAAGTTTATTTCCCGGTCTCCGGTCTTTATGATGGGCGAATCGGAAAATCCGATCCTGATTCAGTCTTCCGATCATACTGCCAATGGATTTACCGTGATGGAGACAAAAGAGCAGTCAAAGATGAACTGGGTTCGGTTTGAGCACATGAACACTTTGAATTATGAAGGCTGGCAATTGACCGGCGCAGTAACTTTCTACGAAGCAGAGGTTGATATTCGTCATTGTGCGTTTCTGCGGAATCATTGTGAAGATGGGCTAAATATCATTCGTTCGGAATTTTCGATGGCGGAGTCTCTGGTGAGCGAAACAGCTTTTGACGGGTTTGATGCAGACTTTTGTAATGGAAGGGTGATCAACTGCCGTTTTGTGGATTTGGGAAATGATGGAATGGATTTTTCCGGAAGCAGAATTACAATAGCAGATTGTGAAGTAGAAAATGCGGGTGACAAGGGTTTGAGTGTGGGAGAGGAATCTGATGTTCAGGCTACAAATCTGACAGTGAATAAAGCCGTTACAGGAGTTGCTTCCAAGGACCTTTCTTATTTGAAAATTGACCGGCTGGAACTCACAGCCTGCCAGACGGGTTTGGCTGCTTATCAGAAGAAACCTGAATACGGCGGAGCAAAAATTTATATCGGAGATCTGGTTGAGAAGGATGTAAAATATTTGCATCTCATAGAGAACGGGTCATTATTAAACATTAAAGGGAAAGAGGTCAGGTCAAATTAATTTGCAATATGCGATTTGAACGAAAATACAGGATTGAGCAAAAGACGGTTGAGGTAGTAAAACAAATGCTGAGGTTTCACCCTGCGGGTTTTACGACCTTATTTCCGGATCGTCAGGTGAATAATATTTACTTTGATACAGAAACATTGGACACCTATCGCCAGAATGTGTATGGAGTCAATGAGCGGAAAAAATTCCGCGTGCGCTGGTATGGCGAAAACCCACTGGAAATTGCCAATCCACAATTTGAGATCAAGATCAAACACAATGAATTGGGAACTAAGGAAGTCTACCCGATCGAAGCATTTACCCTGGATAATCTTGGCCCGTTAACCCGAAAAGTGAGCCGCATTCCCCAGCCTTCTATCCCGCTAAAACCCGTTTTGCTAAATTCCTATATTCGTTCCTATTATACTTCCGCTGACAAACAATTCCGCGTGACCATTGATCATCAGCTGAGATACCATTCGCTGTT
>JAGQVA010001015.1 GCA_020438265.1 Bacteroidota bacterium | reverse complement strand
AAAAACAACAGACAGGTTATTACGATCAGCTCTATTCCGTGTGGGGAATTATCAAAAGGGAAATGGGGCAATATGACAGTGCCGAATATTATTTACAAAAAAGTGTCCACTACGCCCGGCAAAACCATAATTTCAGCATAGAATCTTCAGCTTACCTGAATCTGGTCATACTTTATACACAAACCAGGGATTATGAAAAGGCGCTAGTATATCAGGAGCGTTATTCCGAGATTTCTGATAGCGTGTCTTCTTTGCAGGCAGTTGAGCAACTCAATGCTCTGACGGTCCAATTTGAAACCCTGCGCAAAGAGCAGCAGATCAGCGAGCAGCAACTCCAGATTTCACAGCAAAGAAACCAGCAGTTAATTCTCGGTGGAATATTGGTTTTATTACTTCTTTCCGCATTAATAGGGTTATTACTCTTTCTCAACCGCCAGCGAAAAGCCAACGCAAAATTGATTCTTCAGCAGGCAGAAGCAGAAAACCTGAGGGAAATCGACCGGTTGAAATCGCACTTTTTTGCCAATATCTCTCATGAATTTCGCACGCCGCTTACCTTGATCCTGGGGCCGTTGAATAAATTACTGAATGGCACATTTCAGGGAGATCCCCAGACTTTTTTTCATCTGATGTACCGAAACGCCGGAAGGCTGTTGCAATTAATCAATCAACTTCTTGACTTATCCAAACTGGAAGCCGGAAAAATGAACCTCAACCTAAGCACGGGTGATATTATGGCCTTTTTCCGGGTAGTTGCAGGAAATTTTGAATCTTTTGCAGAATCCAAAAATATTCGCTTTCACGCTCAGTTTAGCCACCAACAGTTTTATACTTCCTTTGATCAGGATAAACTGGAAAAAACGGTCAATAATCTGCTTTCCAATGCTTTTAAATTTACTCCCGAAGAAGGGGACGTTTGGCTGAGTGTGGAGAAACTCGAAAATACGGTAGAAGTGATTGTTCGGGATAATGGGATTGGAATGCCTGAAGACCAGTTGGAGCATATTTTTGACCGCTTTTATCGTGTGGAAAGCAATCCTTTTGAAGGCGCAGGAATAGGTTTGGCTCTGGTCAAGGAAATGATAGAATTGCATCAGGGAACGATTCAGGTAAGCAGTGAGCCAGGAAAAGGCAGCATGTTTGTGGTGAAAATACCAGTGATTCAAAGTGAAAACCATCCTCATCTTTCTTCTTTTCCTCCCGAAAAAATCGTGAAACCGCCCAAGGAGGACGATTTGCCTGAGTTTCCTGCGGATTCTTCTCAATCAGTCGTCCTGCTGGTGGAGGATAATCCTGATATCCGAACCTACCTGAAAACCATTCTCAGTCCGGCGTATCAGATCCTTGAAGCAGAAAATGGAAAAGAAGGTTGCCGGATGGCACAGGAACATATTCCCGGATTGATTATCAGCGATGTAATGATGCCGGAAATGGATGGTTTTGCATTTGCAGAAGTGATAAAGACAGACGCCAAAACCAGTCATATTCCGATCATTATGCTTACTGCCAGAATTGAAAACGAGAGCAAATTGCAGGGGCTAAAGCTTGGCGCGGACGATTATCTGGCCAAACCTTTTGACGAGGACGAGCTCAAAGTCAGGGTAAAAAATCTCCTTGAGCAACGAAAACGCCTGAGCCAGAGGCTGGAAAAAGATATCATTCAGCTAAGTCCTGATGAGATTGAGGTAGAATCTGCTGACAAGGAATTTCTCAAAAAAGTCATTGATGTCATCGAAACTTATATGTCTGACGAACATTTCAGCATTGAAGATCTGGGCCGGGAGGTTGGGCTGAGCCGTAGCCAGTTACACCGCAAATTGAAGGGATTGACCAATCAATCTCCGTCGATATTTTTGCGAACCATCAGGTTAAAACGAGCCAAACAATTGCTGACTGAAAGGGCAGGCACAGCGGCTGAAATATCCTATTGGGTGGGATTTAGCAGCCCGGCTTATTTCACCAAATGTTACAGAGAGCAGTTTGGGGTTACGCCGGGAGAGGTGCTTAATCAGGGAATTGAAAAAAATGAAGGAGTATGAGAAGGAGAATGGAAAGTAAAAATAAAGAACAAGAAATTACAAATTACAAAGGTAATTTTATGATTGCGAACAGGCTGCTTTTTCATTTTTTGATACTTTTTTATGCTCTTTTTATCATTTTCCCTATTTCCCTTTTCTCCCAAACCCAGTTTCAGAAAGACTCCCTTCGCTTTAGAGAACAATTCAATCAAATTGCTCAGATCTTTTATCAGGCCAAAT
>JAGQVA010001014.1 GCA_020438265.1 Bacteroidota bacterium | reverse complement strand
TAAAATTACCTGTATTTTTGAGGATAACCAGCAAAACATCTGGATTGGCAGTAATGGGGAAGGTATTTCCATTCTTTCACCGGATTTTGCAAGATTTGGCGTTTTTCTCCCTCAGGGGCCAGAAGGAAAAAATGGCGTTTCTTCACTCTCCAGGTCCAGGGAAGGGACAATTTGGGCGGGGATAGATCAGGGTTTATTACAGATTTCTGCGGAAGGAAACCCACAATTTTACAACCTCCCGGATGAACTGATCTGCCACCAACCTATCGGGCCCGTTGCAGGGATAAATGAAACCCGGGTTTTTCTGGGTACCGCCTGCGGAATCAAACGCTGGTCTCCCTTGCACCCAACAGAAGTGGCAGAGGCATTACCTTCCCCCATTCCTCAAAATCATTTGCTTTCGCTTCATTATATAGAACCGGATTTATACATTGGAACCAGTCTGACGGACAGTTTGAAAGGACTTTGGATTTATCATACCGATGATCATTCCATGTCGCAATATATATCTTCAGAATCACCTCGTGGTATTTCGGGAAATCATATTACCAAAGTGCTTCAATCATCCTCAGGGCAGACCTGGATCGGAACCTGGGCTGAACTCAATCTGATGAAAGCCGAGAATGAGTTTTTTCATACAGATGACTTTATCCAAACCAC
This sequence comes from Bacteroidota bacterium, assembly GCA_020438265.1. Taxonomy (GTDB): domain Bacteria; phylum Bacteroidota; class Bacteroidia; order J057; family J057; genus JAGQVA01. Next base: position 1,603 of record JAGQVA010001014.1, on the reverse strand, counting down.
TGAATGCCTTCGGGGAGGTAATTCTACCGGATCGATCATGGAAGATCATTTGGGGAATATCTGGTTTGGGCGGATTGACGAAGGGGGGCTTTTAGTCATAAACCCTCAGACAGGGCAGTTTAACTGCTTTGATATGGAAAGCGGGCTCGCCAATTTGTCTGTTACTGCCATTATGCAGGATGACCGAAAGGATATATGGATCGGGACCTATCTGGGTATTTCAAGAATCCGATATCCCAAAGATCCCTTTTCCTCCAAAGAACTGACCATCGTTCATTTTAAGGTAAAAGACGGGTTACCAACGAATATCATAACAGATGGTATCGCTGCCAAAGACGGGAACACACTTTATTTTGGGACAGGAACTGGTCTGATCAGGTTATTTCCTGAAAAAATCCGTCCCGATACCATACCTCCTGTCATTCAGTTTACCGATTTTAAACTGTTCAATTCCTCAGTTATCCCCCATCCTCTTTCCCCTGTTCTGAAAAGAGAAATCCATGAGGTAGATTTGATTTCCCTCAATCACAGGCAAAACGTATTCTCGATAGAATTTGCGGGATTAAACTATTTTGAGAATGAAGAAAACATCTATGCCTACCGATTACAGGGAGTAGATCCAGACTGGATTGAGACCGGAAAAAACCATATCATTACCTATTCTCAACTAAAACCGGGGCGTTATCTGGTGGAAGTAAAAGGAAAAAGCAGCAAAAGTTCATGGAGCAAACCTGTGCAATTATCTGTGTTGATTCATCCTCCCTTTTGGCAGCAATGGTGGTTTTTTGTTCTGGTTGGAATAGGAATCACACTTGCAGCCTATAGCTTTCATGCTTACAGGATCAGGCAGATTCAGCGCGTACAAGAAATCCGCAACCGAATTGCCGCAGACCTCCACGATGATATCGGAACGACCCTGTCAAATATTGAAATTCTGAGCTTTCTGGGCACTCAAAACCCGGACAATCCCGAGCAGGAGAAAGGCTTTTTTCACAAAATCCGGAAAGAAGCCAAACAAAGCAATGAAGCCCTCCACCACATTGTATGGAGCATTAATCCCGAAAATGATTATCTCAATACCGTCGTTTCGCACCTGGTGCGCACAGCACTTGAGATTCTGGAACCTTCGGGGATAAACGTTAAGGTTCAAAGACCAGAGTTGCCGGAATCATTCAAATTGATTTCCGAAAAAAGAAAAGATCTACACCTGGCTTTCAAAGAAATTATTACCAATATCAGCAAATATGCCCAGGCAAGTACAGTTGATATTACCTTCCTTTTGCAAAAAAAAGAACTAATCATTTGTATCAGAGATAATGGTATTGGTCTTTCCGATCTTGCCTGGGAGAAAGGATACGGACTAAAGAATATTCAGAAAAGAATGGAAAACTGGCGTGGGAAAGCACACTTTCAAAACCTGCCTGATCAGGGCCTGGAAATCACGCTCAGAATTCCCGTCCCCTGAATGGGGGATATTTTCCTATATTGAAAATCCCTAAATTTGAGAAAAAACTATGTGGAAAGTTGTCCTTTTTGATGATAATGAAAGCCTGCGTCAGTCAGTCAGATTATTACTTTAAAGTGATCCCGAACTTGTCATTTT
>JAGQVA010001013.1 GCA_020438265.1 Bacteroidota bacterium | reverse complement strand
TTTTGATTCAAGTATTAGTCCTGCGCTGACTTATTCTAATAATCAGGTGGCGATTCCTAGCGAGGAAAAACATATCCGGCTGGATAGCAATCCCGGGACGGATTATATGTGTTTGCTGTATGCTCGTTCGCCTTTGAAGATTGAGGAGATTAAGAGTAAGGTCAAGACTGGGAGCGGGTCTTTTGAAGAGCGGGTTAAGGCGGCTTTAGGGAAACAACTGATTGAGCTTGGAGAGGTGAATTTACATCGGGATGAGATTGGATTTGAGGCCAAGAGTATGTGGGGAGAAGTGGTGGCTGTGTTTTTGGAGTTGGAGCATCGGTAGGAGGGAAGAAAACAGAATTTCATAAATTTGTTAGAACATTCGTATATCCTATTAGGGATATTCTTATCAGACACTATGGCTAAAAAATCACTGATCAATAGAATTCGGAAAAAGCAGGCAGAATCTTTTATTGGACGAACTGCCTATATTGAAAGCTTCACCAAAAACCTTGATCTGGCCGAACCTGATGTGATCTTCAATATTTATGGTCAGGGCGGAGTAGGAAAATCTTTTTTAAGCCAAAAATACCTTCGGATCGCTCAGGAAAATAAATGCCTTACCCTGTATACCGATGAAAGTATCAAAAATCTGCTCGATTGGATGGAAGATATTTCTACTCAATTAAGCAGACAGGGAATTGAGCTTAAAGAGTTTGATAAGCGATATAAAACCTATCTACAGGAAACAAAAAAATTGGAAGCCGATCCTGAGAAGCCCAAAGGGGTTTTAAAGGGACTCACCAAAACAATCACCAAAGGGCTAATCAAAGAAGGCAAAAAATGGGTTCCCGGTGGAGAGCTGGTCGGAGAAATGATTAATGAAGATATGTTGTCTTCCTTTGCCAGCGAATGGGCCGATTTTGCCCGCAAAAAAATTACCAACAAGGACGAAGTAGAGCTGGTTCTGGAACCCATCAAAGTATTAAGCCCACTATTTTGGAAAGGAGTTTATGAGTGTTCTGAAAAATATAAGTTTATCGTTTTTTTTATTGACACTTTTGAAGAAACGGATTCTTATATGGAGCAATGGCTCCTGGATGTTCTGACGGGTAATCATGGTGATGATATACCTGAAAACACCTTGCTGGTGATTGCAGGGCGAGAACCACTAAATCCCAACCGCTGGTCAGAATTTAATTCCCTGATTCAACAAATTCCGCTGGAACCATTTTCTCAGGAAGAATGCCTTCAATATTTGACAGCCAATGGGATTAATGAAGAAGCAGTTCAGAAAGATATCATCCAGCTTTCCGGAAGACTGCCCGTCCTGCTGGCCTGGTTGGTCGAAACAGCTAAGACAAATGCCCATCCATTAGAGGACGTTTCAAATACAGCAGTGGAAAGATTTCTCAAATGGGTTCAGGACGAGGATAAAAAAAACATTGCCCTTTCTTTGGCTTTGCCTCGTTTTTTCAACCTGGATACGCTTACTCAACTTATCGATGATCCAAAGAAAGCAGCACCTTTATTTGATTGGATATTAACCCAACCTTTTGTAAAAATACATGGAAACGCCTGGACTTATCATCAGGTAGTCAGGGACCAAATGATCAAATATCTTCGGAACAGGTCAAAGGAGAACTGGCAAACTTTCCATGCTACGCTATGCACTTGGTATAAAGGGCTACAGGACAGATTAGAAGTCTCTGAAGAGAAGCAGCTGAATCATAAAGAATGGTTAAGGTGGGAGCAGGAAAGAATATATCATGCCCTATGTGAAAACTCAGATATTCACATTCGGTCAACAATTCCCCTCATTGTGAAAATATGGTATGAAAAGGGTATTTCATCCCTGGAAGTTTGGGGAGAAACTCTTTTTCAGGCAGGGAAAGATAATGATCATGAAAATATTAGAAATTGGGGATATCAGATACAAAAAAGTATTTTTGGCCTTGAGAATGAAAAGGTTAATCATTTACAAATTTTAATCAACCGCCTTGTCAAGAATACTTGGGTGGATAACAACGATCATTTGAGCTTACTTTATTTGATTATAGGCAATGCCTATTCTGATCAGCAAAAGTATGATGAATCCATCTCTGCGTATGAAAAAGCCATCGATCTCAAGCCTGATTATGCCGCTGCATTTTTCAGATTGGGCAATGCCTATTCTGATCAGCAAAAGTATGGTGAATCCATCTCTGCGTATGAAAAAGCCATCGATCTCAAGCCTGATTATGCCGCTGCATTTATCAACTTGGGCAATGCCTATTATTCTCA
>JAGQVA010001012.1 GCA_020438265.1 Bacteroidota bacterium | reverse complement strand
CGTTACCTGCCTATCTACTTCTACCTGTGAAAAATCCGGATTAATCGTTACATCCAGGTTCATGGAAGTAGAAAGCGTAATTTTCGCGTCAGCACCGACACTCATCCTATTATCTGAAGGTTCTTTGGTTTCGATATTTTTGGAAGCACGACCAGAAATGTATGGAATAAAAGAAAAACGCGGTCCCAGTTTAGGTGGAGGTTGGTCAAAAATCAGGGTTCCTGTATAAGCCAGATTGGCAGTCGCAAACTGTCTGGGCACAGGTGCCCAACTGGATTTTTCATTTTGTTTCAGATCCAGACGACTAAAATTTATGCCCCATTCCTTTACACCTTCCTGATAACGAATACTCCGAAAAGGAATCCCAAACTCTGCTACCCAACGGTCTGGTTCGTTTTGAATGCCCGAAACCCATTTGCAATCCCAGTCAAGGGAAACAAATCCTCCATTCGCCTGAATCCCGTCCCATTGAGCACCAGCAGCGGAAATTCCAAAAGAAAATCCATTGGTCTGGTCGTTATAAGTATCCATGAAAACCAGAAAATTATCATTTTTACTGAAGCTAAAATCTCGCCTCAGGGATTCGGCGGGTCTTCGTCCCTCCACGGTATCATGGCATATAATCGCCATGTATAAATAGGTCTCATTATAGGCAACCATCACTTCGGTTTCTGCCGAAGCAAAACCGGTATCAATCGGCAATACCCTGACAAAATCCCTGGCAACTTCTGCAGTCTTCCAGACATCTTCGTCCAACAATCCATCAACCTTTATTTCTTCATTAATAAATAAAGCCTTTATGCGGTAATCGTCCCGATTAGGGGTTTCTTTCTGTCCCCAGACAGGTTGAGACATAAACACAATGATCCAAAACAGAGGGAAAAGCCGGGTAGTAGTCATCAGATTATTTGTTTCGCTTCATTAAAGGTAGAAAAGATTGGGTTAAATGGGAAAATATCATATCATTGTAACAGAATGATACAATAACGTATTTTTATCTACTCACAAAAAACAATCAATATTATGGAAAATATGTTTACCCGTTTTTCAATCATTTTCCTCGCGCTTTTTATTTTCAGTTGTTCTCCCAAAGCTAATGATACGGCTCAGAATAATGAGGCTCAGGCTGCAGAAGAAACTGGCCCATTTGGAGGACTTGCGCTGTACACGCTGAGAGATTCCATGGCGAAAAACCCAAAGGAAACCCTTAAAAAAGTTGCTGCATTGGGATATAAAAACATTGAATCCGCAGGTTATTCCGACGGAAAATTCTACGGAATGACGCCCGAGGAATTCAAAAGTTACCTCTCAGAAGTTGGATTAACTCCGATCAGTTCTCACCACGGAGATGTAACCCTGGACAAAGCTGATCAAATGATCGCAGATGTAAAAGCAGCCGTGATCAAATACTTCGTTGTACCTGTTCCGCCTATGGGGCATTTCAAATTTAATCCTGAGACAAGATCTCTCGAAATGAGTGAAGAAGTGGAAGAAATCACCGATATTTTAAACACCATTGGAGAGAAATGTACGGCTGCCGGGCTGGAAATGCTTTATCACAACCACGATATGGAGTTTAAGGAAAATTCCAAAGGAGTAGTGCCTTTTGATTATTTCATTGAAAACACCAATCCAGAGCACGTTAATTTCCAGATCGATCTCTATTGGGCTACCAAAGCGGGCGTTGATCCGATTGCCTATTTTCAGAAAGCTCCCGGCAGATTTAAGTCATGGCATGTGAAAGACATGGATGATGAAGGAAGATTTGCTCCCGTAGGTACCGGAAAAATTGATTTTAGCAAAATACTAGCGGAAAAAGAACTATCAGGTATGGAATATTACTTCGTGGAACAGGACATGACATTTGGCCAGTCTCCCTTGGAAGCGATTGAGATTAGCCATAAAGGATTAGCGGAATTCGGGTTTAAATAATCCCCAATTCACAGTAACAAATCTTTTTTTCAAGTATTTACACGCAATAAATCGGTATATTCCATCCTGATTTATTGCGTGTTTGTTTATTATAAGTGATTGGACAATCATTCATTTAACCATCACTTATATATCAATCCTATGAGCCCTCCATTCAAAACCATTCAAAACCAAAACCTGGAATCCCAATTTGCCCGTGAACTGGACGAAATCCTTTCCTGGTGGATCAAAAATATGCCCGATAAAAATCGTGGCGGATTCTATGGCAGAGTAGCGTATGGGGAAATTCTGCATCCGGACGCAGACAAGGGAATTGTTTTGAATACACGCATTCTATG
>JAGQVA010001011.1 GCA_020438265.1 Bacteroidota bacterium | reverse complement strand
CTCCTTCTTTAAAAAATCCCAGATAACTCATTACCTGAAACCCCATAAAACTTTCTGCTTTTCGGTCTGCTCTTGACAGTTCAAAAACCTGCCGCCAGGTGCCGGTATTGAAGTAAAATCTGTCTGTCATATCTTTCATTTCCAGCGGTACGATTTCCTGGTGATGTGTATGGCCGTAAACTACAAAATCTACCTCTCCATTGGTATAAGCAGGTTCTTTCAGGGCTTGTTTGTAATACGTTTCGCCTCCTCCTCCTTTCTTCCCGGCAATGCTGCTGATCACTTTGCTAATCGTATCAAAACCGGTTACTTTGGTAATCTTTAGCCCTATTTGTAACAGATCCACAGATTCAAATGGCATCAACGTATCTTCGGCTTCGACTACGGGTAATTCCAAAAAGTCATCGGCCATTTTATTCCAGATATCCTGCACTTCTTCTGCCAATTCTTTATCATGGCAGGTTTTATTCAGTAGTCCATTAATCCAGATAGGGATAAACATTAGCGGGCGCACATTATCAATCTCCTTTAATCCACTAATGGTTTCCTCAGGCAGGCGCCCTTTCATCTGCTGTTCTACTTCTGCGGGGAAACGATTGAGTAATTCGACGACAATTACATCACCCAACGAGGAAGCATCGCGCCCTTTATCTTCATCATAATTGAATGGATCATGAATATCGCCATGACGGGGATAAACGCGGTGATCGCGGCAGATTTGTTGTAAATCGACAGATTCTTCAATGCTGTGTGGAAAGGGCAGGTTGGGGTTATTGGCCAATCCCATCGCCCTGACTACATCGCGGCGAACCTCATCATAGGCTTTTCCCGGCAAATGATAAAACCAGTCGTGATTGCCCACCATGTAGTGAATCCTGACTTTGACGGGAATTTCTACTGTTTCGGGGTTAATGGCGGTAATGGAGCGGGTTTTGGTTTGAGGTTTAGGTTTTTCTCCTTCCTCATACTGGTTCATAGGAATGGTAATTTTTCCTTCATTTCCCATACCACGTGTAGTCTGAGTCAGAGCCCTCAGCATCGCAAAAGACGCTTCATTATTTTTGAGAATATCCCGGTTGATTTTTTGCACCATGGCAATAAACTCAGGACTGTTGGGATCAGACCAGGGACGCAGGCCATTGGGGGCGTCCGACCAGTGTTTGGATCGAATAATGTCGAGCACATCTCCCAGCAGGAGAATGTCAATTGTTTTTATGGGTTCGTAGATTCTTTTCCCGGCTTCATCCTGCCTCCAGGAGGCTTTAATGGCCATATCGGTGATTCGGTCTTTAAAAATTTCAAAGGCGCCGGTTCCAATGGTAGTTCCAGAAGTACCGTCAGTCAAGTGCAAGTCACTAATAATTATAAGCATGTCGGTGGAATATTCTTGAGTAGTGTCCGTAGAAATGAGGTTTCAATATAGAATATTTGACAGGATATTACAACGAAAAATTGAAGATTATCCAGGTGCCTCAAAACCTCCATTGCGACAGAATCCCGGTAAACCTTTCATAACAGAAATAACCAGTTTTTGATCCAAACAGAGAAGATATTTGGCTAATTCTGCGAAAATCAGGATTTCGAGAACAGGAAGATATTATTCCTGGCAAATACTTTTTCTTTGGGATCTTATAATAGCTGAATTATTACATATAAAAAAATATCATGGTTTTTGAATCCAGGGTTTATTCCACAAATTTACATGCTCAGAGAGGTAAATATATCTTGTAAACCTTCTCTGTAGGGGTATTTTTATATTAAACTAGATTACCAAATTATGCGAGACCCGAAGAGCAGTTTTCATAAGCTCGGGTCGTTCCTGGCCTGTTATCTTACAATCTTTGCTTTTGTTATCCTCTTTCCCTTTCAATCCAGTGCTCAGGTAACAGCAGATTTCTCCGCCAACGCGGTGTCTGGCTGTAGCCCTCTGACCGTGCAGTTTACCAATCTTTCCAGTGGTCCCATTACTACTTATTTCTGGGATTTTGGCAATGGTAATACTTCCAATTTACCGAGTCCCGGGGTGATTTATCTCAATCCCGGAACCTATAATGTGTCTTTAACGGTCAGTGATGGCGTCAATTCTGATGTGATGGTCAAGAATGCGTTCATCACGGTGTTTCAGGACCCTGCGGCTAATTTTGCAGCTTCTGTAACTTCTGGTTGTGCGCCGCTGACGGTCTCGTTTACGGATATGACCACACTGGGAGACGCGCCAATTACCTCCTGGAGCTGGGACTTTGGGGACGGAAATGTCTCTTCTTCATCTTCTCCA
>JAGQVA010001010.1 GCA_020438265.1 Bacteroidota bacterium | reverse complement strand
ACAAACAAGTCATTGCCATTTTTGGTTCCACCGCTGAAAAAATTTACCTTTTGGCTTTTTCACCCTAGGAAGACGGGTCATATCCCTGGGCTTAAGCCCATGATTAGCACGATTTTTCCTGATTTCTTTAGCTGGTTTGTCTTTCATCATATTAAGAATTAACGTGAAACATCTGTGTTTTTTGGGGATTTGCAAATTCTGCTTTAGATTCGAGGTAAATCCCATCATCAATATATGGAAAATATTACTACTTATCTCACTTCGATCCCCTGGTGGGGGTACGTATTAATCTTTTTGGCGTTAGTCGCTTTCCGCGATATTTTCCTCAATCGCAAGCATACCATTCAGCATAATTTCCCCATTGTGGGGCATATTCGCTATATGCTGGAGAGTATCGGGCCGGAACTTCGTCAGTATATCGTTGCCAATAACCGGGAGGAATTGCCCTTCAACCGGAGCCGCCGCTCCTGGATTTATGCTTCCTCCAAAAAGCAAAATAATTATCAGGGATTTGGTACCGATCAGGATATTTTCAGTGCCGGATATACCTTTATTCATCCTTCGATGTTGCCTTATTCTCCTAAAAATAACCATCCCAATGCGGAAGATATGAGTTTTGTGCCATGTGCGAAGGTAATGGGAGAATTTCATAAACGGAAAAAACCTTACCGGCCTAAATCCATTGTGAATATTTCTGCGATGAGTTATGGTTCGCTTTCGGCCAAGGCTATCGAATCGTTAAACAAAGGAGCGATACAGGCGGAATGTTTTCACAATACCGGAGAAGGCGGACTTTCTTCTTACCATTCTCATGGGGCAGATGTCGTTTTTCACTTTGGAACGGGTTATTTTGGCGTAAGAGATGACGAGGGAAATTTTTCGATGGAAAAAATGGTGAAGCTGGTAAATGATAATCCTTTTATCAAAGCAATTGAAATCAAACTTTCTCAGGGAGCCAAGCCAGGTAAAGGGGGCGTTTTACCGGGAAAAAAGATTACGAAAGAGATTTCTCAGATCCGTGGGGTTCCGATGGGAAAAGATGTGCTTTCTCCCTCAAGTCATTCAGAGTTTAATTCCGTTCAGGGAATGGTCGATTTTATCGAGGCGATAGCAGAAAATACGGGGTTGCCTGTTGGCATTAAGTCAGCCGTTGGTCGTCTTGGAATGTGGGAGCAACTGGCAGATATTATGGTAGAAACGGGCCGGGGCCCTGATTTTGTTACGATCGATGGGGGAGAAGGAGGAACCGGAGCTGCGCCTCCTGCTTTTGCTGATCACGTTTCATTGCCATTTATTTATGCCTTTTCAGAGGTGTATAAAATCTTTGCCGCGCACGAACTTACAGATCGGATTGTGTTTATTGGTTCTGGGAAACTGGGTTTTCCTGATGCTTCTATTATGGCGTTTGCGATGGGAGCGGATTTGATTAATGTAGCGCGCGAATCGATGATGTCAATTGGTTGTATTCAGGCGCAAGTTTGTCATACCAATCGCTGCCCAACCGGTATTGCAACCTCCAACCGCTGGCTCCAGGGAGGAATAGACCCAACTCATAAGGCTTTTCGGTTTTACAATTATGTCAAAACCCTTCGCAAGGAAATCCTGGAAATCGCTCATGCATGTGCGTATGAACATCCCTGCCAGATGACGATGAAAGATGTTGATATGGGAATGGGAGATAATCATTATACCAAGTCTTTGCAAAAGACTTTTGGGTATGATAAGGTTCCTGTAGTGTTTGAGGGGATGCAATCTTTGGCAGATTCGCCTTATTTGGGAGGGAAGAGGGTGAAGGAGATATGATTGTTGTTAAAATTTTAGAGTTAATAATTTTAAATTGATGGAGGTCCCGGATCTCCTACCGTCGTCCGGGATGACACCATCGGTGTAGGGTATACACGCCGCAATGTGCGGCGTGTTTTTTACAAGCCAGGGCTTGTCACCCCGGAAGCGATAGCTATCCGGGGCCTCCTGCGGACAAAAAAATAAACAAAACCTTCCCCAGTAATTGCCGTAGGATATTTTTTAAGCTAAATTCGCAGTCTTTAAAGAATATTGATCAAATAGATGAGATCGTGATTCTTTGGCATGAGTTGTGAATAAGTACATATTGTGATGAATATTTTACCATATAGACATATAGAAAGCATTGGAAAAGCAAATAGTCAGTGGCTCTCCCTGCTACTATTGCTCCTATGTCTACTAGGTAATCTAAATCTGATAGCTTAGTAAGCTCACATCTTACGCCTGAGAAACGGCATTTTACCTCTCTATT
>JAGQVA010001009.1 GCA_020438265.1 Bacteroidota bacterium | reverse complement strand
AAGGAGGTACTCCCAGGCCCGTACATGCTCCTGAAGTAGTTGTATTGGAACTGGTAACGAAGGGATAACTTCCAAATTCGATATCCAGAAGTGTTCCCTGAGCACCTTCTGCGAGGATTTTTTTCCCTTCTTTCAGGGCATTATTGAGATAATATTCCGAATTAATCAGATTCAGGCTTTTGAGAAACTCCACAGCTTCGGCAAACTCTGCCGCAGAAGCTTCCAGGTCATATTCAAACCCATAATAATCGTCCAGGAGCTTTTTGTGTTTATCAATGAGCTGCTGATGTTTTTGCTCAAAATTTTCGCTGAGAAGGTCTCCCACTCTCAAGCCATTTCGGCCGGTTTTGTCCATATAAGTAGGGCCAATTCCTCTGAGGGTAGAACCAATTTTTTTATCTCCTTTGGATTGTTCGGAAGCCTGATCCAGCAGTTTGTGAGTAGGCAGAATCAAGTGTGTCCGGCGAGAGATATAAATCCGGTCCCGGATTTGTTCACCTGAAGCTTCCAGGTTTTCAATTTCCTTTTTGAGTGTTATGGGATCGAGTACGACTCCATTTCCGATGATACAGGCTGTATTCGGGTGAAAAATACCCGACGGGATCAAATGAAGCACATACTTTCGGCCATTAAAAACAATGGTATGACCAGCATTGGGGCCACCCTGAAAGCGAGCCACAATGTCGTAGTGGGGGGTAAATACATCTACGACTTTTCCTTTTCCTTCATCTCCCCACTGCAAGCCTAGCAAAACATCTACAGGCATATTAATATCTTTGGATTAGTTGGGTAACAATAAAAAATCAGGCAGTTTTATAAGCTTCCAGCGCTTTTTCCTGATTGGGATGAATTTTAAAAATGGTATTGAGTTTCGTGATCAAAAGAAGGTTTTTGATATAGGCGGAAGGATTAGCGAGAACTACTTCTCCTCCGACTTTTCTTGCTTTGGTTAATAAAGTAATCAAAACACCCAGTCCGCTACTGTTGATATGCTGCAGACCTTCGAGATCGATGACAAAATTTTTATCACCTTTATCCAGAAACTCGCTCAAAGATTCAGTAATATTAATTCCGTCTGTCTCACCAATCAGGTTTCCTTCCAATTGGTAGACGACTACCTGATCTTTGGTTGAAGTTGAAAATTCCATATATGAGTTTTATCAAAAATTAATAGCAAAAAATTATAAGACACGTTCTTCGGTATTTTTACCTTCACAACGCTCATCCTGACATTCTCCATAAATAGTCAGAGAATGGTGAGAAATATCAAACCCCAGAATATCTCCGATGGTTTTTTCAATTTCTCCTACTCTGGGATCGCAAAACTCCATTACCTTTCCGCATTGGGAACAGATAACGTGATCGTGTTGCTTATACCCATAAGATTTTTCGTACAGGGCCTGAGAAGAACCAAACTGATGTTTTTTCACCAGGTCGCATTCTACCAGCAAATCAAGGGTATTATAAACCGTGGCACGACTTACCCGATAGTTATTATTTTTCATGTGAATGTACAAAGACTCCACATCAAAATGGTCCGATCGGTTATAAATTTCCTCCAAAATGGCAAATCTTTCGGGGGTTTTTCGCTGGCCTTTTGTATCCAGATAGCCGGCAAATATTTTCTTAACTTCCTCTATGCGTTCCTTTTGCTTGATCGGTGGAATATCTGGCATGGTTAAATATGATTATTTTCCCTTCAAAGATACAAAAAATCCCCTATACTAACGTCGGCTTCTTGTCCTTTTCCGGCGGGAAGTTTTTCCATCTTTTAAGGTTTTCTGTATGGCCCAGTAAACAAAGTAGAATACGCCAGCCACAAGTGCAATTATGATAAATAATCCTAATAAATCCATAGTTAAGAAAATTTGTGGTTAATGACAGTATTCAATATAGGAAATTTGCAGGTATTCAGCAATGGGCTTTTTGCCTTTAGTTTTTTGCCTTTGGCTTTTGGAACTGGCCCAGGCCAGTTTTTTCTAATATATCAGAAACTAAAGGCTAAAAGCTAACAGCCAAAAACCAAAGAGGCTATCTACTTCACGCAGACAGCCTCTATGTATGATTTTGGTGAGCAAAAATTACATCATGCCGCCCATTCCACCCATACCGCCGTGGTGGTGATGCCCACCTTCAGCTTCTGGTTCTGGCTCATCAGTAATAACTGCTTCTGTAGTCAATAACAGACCTGCGATAGAAGTAGCGTTTTCGAGTGCACTTCTTGTAACTTTTGTAGGATCAATGATACCTGTTTCGAAGAAGTTTTCATATACTTCAG
>JAGQVA010000099.1 GCA_020438265.1 Bacteroidota bacterium | reverse complement strand
CAATGGATTGTAAATCTCCAATGCTTTATTATTGCTTGACCCTTCAATGTATTCAGAGAAGAAAATCTCAGTAGTACAGTTAGTAGAATCAGGAGGAGGAGGTCCGGCAGTACAGGGGCTCATGGAATGTGCTCCCAGGTAGTCAAACGTATTTTGTGGGAATACATGCCATTGTGTGGCACTTAAAGCCCAGTCAGTAGTTCCTTCATGTACAGTATCCATTCTTACCAGGGTGAATTCGCTGGTTGCACCGGTATCTACAGGCCAGTTAGTGCCTGGGTCCATTCCCAGTATACCGATAATATCAATTGTATCGTTGGTAGCTGTATTAATCAATAACAGGGCATCATCCCCATTATAGAAGGTAGCAGAGCCAGTAGTGTCAGCCTGAGCCAGGATGATCGAATCTGCCAATGAGTTAGCGATAACATAAACATCGGTCGAGGCGAGGGTACCTGAAAGCTCAAATATGTCCGGACCAGTCGAAGCACCATTATTAAAACGGTGGATTTCATAGTTATCCAGATCAACGGGAATATCCAATGGATTGTAAATCTCCAATGCTTTATTATTGCTTGATCCTTCAATGTATTCAGAGAAAAAGAGCTCTGTCATACAGTTGGTACTTCCACCAGGATTAGTAGGACAACCTACAAAGGAATGGGCACCTAATGAATCAAAATAGTCTTGATTAAATACATGCCATTGAGTAGAAGATAATGCCCAATCTGTGGTTCCTTCAGTTACAGTATCCATTCTGACCAGGGTGAATTCACTGGTTGCTCCTGTACCAACAGGCCAGTTAGTTCCAGGATCAATTCCCAGGATTCCAATAATGTCAACTGTATCACCTGTAGAAGTATTTATCAGGAGGAGAGCATCATCTCCATTATAAAAAGTAGCAGTTCCTGTTGTATCAGCCTGAGCCAGGATGATTGGGTCAGCCGCAGAATTGGCAATTACATATACATCGCCATCGGCTAACATTCCTGCCAAAGCAAAAATGTCAGGACTGGTAATAGCTCCATTATTATAGCGATGAATCTGGTAATCTCCCAGATCAACAGAGCCACCGGTTGGGTTAAAAATCTCTAAGGCTTTATTATTGGATGTCCCTTCAATGTATTCTGAAAAAAAGATATCAGAACACTGGGCCCAACCAAAATTGGCGCTAGAGATTAATACCATAAGAAAAATAAAGGAAAATTTTTTCATGTGGTTTAGGTTTTGGTTAGAATTCAGGCAAATATATAGGTTTCTATTCTTTACAAAAAGTCTTTAGTCATTAATAAATTGTGAAGAATTACCACTCCAGGGTTAATCCGTCGTGTGCTAATTCTATATGTGGGGGTAATAAATCAATAATATTCTGTTGCGGCCCCATCAGATGGCTGATATGGGTGAAATATGCTTTTTCAGGCTGTATCTTTTCTGTCATTTCAATAGCGGCCTGAAGATGGAAATGCGAGTGATGAGGAGTCAGCCTGAGTGCATTGAGAACAAGGGTTTTTACTCCTTCCAATGCATTTAATGATTCCGGGGGGATATAATTGGCATCAGTGATATAAGCAAAGGGGCCTGTTCTGAATCCTAAAACCGGCATTTTTCCGTGCATAACGGGAATAGGAATCAGGGAAATATCACCTATCTCAAAAGGCTGGTGATCAATTTCGTGAAGCTCCAGTTTAGGAACTCCCGGATAGTTGACACTCTCAAAAATATAGTAAAATTCTTTCCTCAGGTGTTTAAAAGTTTCAAAGGTTCCATACACAGGCATATCTCTTTTCTGCAAAAAATTATAGGATCTTACATCATCCAGTCCGGCAACATGGTCACGGTGCGTATGGGTATAGACCACGGCATCAAGGGTTTTTACCCGATGGACCAACATCTGTTCACGGAAATCAGGTCCCGTATCAAAAACCAGAGTAGTCTGATCCGATTGTAGTAAGCCTGAGGTTCTCAGTCTTTTATCATAAGGGTCCTCAGATTGGCAGGTTTCGCAATCGCAGGCAATAACGGGAACGCCTTGTGAAGTGCCGGTGCCCAGAAATGTAAATTTCAAATCGGTTAGGTTGTAGTTGCCAGAATTTGAGAGACCATTTTCTGCTGGTCTTCAGAAAGCAGATGCTCATCGATATTGATGTCTTTGACAATATCGATGAGCGTCGAAACTTTTCCTTCTAATGGATGAAATTTATTGATAATAATGGTCTTTTGTGCATGAACAATGCAATACCCCCCCTTAAAATTTCCCCGCTCATATCTGACCACATAGCCCTGGGTTTTTAAAATATCCTGTATTTTTTCCTGGGTTTTTTTTGTGAATTTCATGCACAAATATACAAAAACTATTTCTGCTCATAAATCCAACCTCCCTTTTTTCCTGAGTTTGTGATGGATTTATTATAAGTTACAACATCCGACTTATTGGTAGACCGGTAAATCGATACCCGGAAAGAATTAAATTTTCCAGGCTCAGGGAACATAATCAGAGGATCATATCCCAGGGCTTTGGCACTTTCTGAGTACTCACTGGCTTGTTCAAAATGCGTAAAACTTCCACCAATCAAATGATAGGTAGCTCCGGACTCTGAGGCCATAAGTCTGGAATTTGCATTGGAAATCGGAGTATTGAGCGTGGATTTCAGGCCTGGCTCTTCTTCCAGAATCCATCCGGAAGGCTCGCCTCGTTTTTTGAGCAAATTGGCGTAAGCTTCTACTTCTTTACGGTTGTTGGATGCAAAAACGGCAATCCGGTAAGAATCTCCGGTTTTAGCCGGAAAGATCAGATAAGGCTCATAACCCCTTTCCTCCAGGGTTTCGACGACTTCCTGAGCAGCTTCAAAGGTTTTCATGCTTCCTCTGACGAGATGATAAGAAGTCGCATTGGGGTCAATGCCAAGGTCCTTTTTCTTATTTTCCTTTAAATCACGCTTTTTGACTTTGCTACTGCTCAGGTCTTCCTGAGCAACTTCTTCATTGGAAAGTTCCAGTACCCAATAGGATTTTGCTGCGCGGTCAGTTTTCTGCAGATTTGTGGCATAAGCCGCTACTTCTTTTTTGTTTAGAGAATGATAAACCGACACACGATATTTACTGGAGTTATTGGTTGGGAATAAAACCTGAGGATTATATCCTTTGGTTTTCAGGGAGTTAACCATATCAGTGGCGGTTTCAAAGTTTTTAAAACTCCCCGCAACCAGGTAGTAAAAAGTCCCCTGAGCCCAGGACTTAACAGGAACAGAAAGGCCGGTAAAGATAATGAATGAGGCAAACAGTTGAATGAGTAGGCTTCTGTGCTTGTTATTTTCCATGTGTTTCAATTAATAGTTAGTTTAGTGTAGGGCAAGATAGAGTGATTTACACTCATCCCAATAAGTAGAAACGACCCCTTTAAGGGCCGTTTCTCTTTGTATGAAGTATTTATTTTACATTTAATTCTTTGTAAATCCAACCTGATTTTCGTCCCAGTTTTTCCAGTTTTGTTTTAAAACTTTCTACCTTGTTTTTATCCTTGCTTCGATAGATAGAAATCCGGTAGGTTTGTGAACTTCCTTCAGGCGGGAGCAAAATAATCGCATCCAGACTCCCTTCACTCAGATTATCAATATAATTCTGGGCTGATTGAAGCGTATTAAAACTCGCAGCAATCAAATGATAATTGATGGTTTGGGGCATTAATCTGGCTGTCTGATTAGAGGTATTCTGATCATCATTGGCAGTATCCAGAACGGATAAATTGACCGGCTTATCCACAGGATTGGCCAATCGCTGAGTTTCCGAACCGGAACCTCCCCGGGTTGCCATCTGAGACTCGTCGAAGGATTCTTCAGATTTGGCTTTTCGGGCGACTCGTGGATCATCAACGATAACCGGCTCAGGAGTATCTCCTGCATTCAGGGAGCGGTCCTCTGTTTGCCGTTGGTTGCCGTCAAGTAATTCTGAATCCTCTGGTTCTTCTGACTTATTTACCGCATTTTCCTCAACAGGAGTACGGTTAATGGCCATAAAATCGCCGTTAACCCTGGTGGGCTCAACATTCCTTACTTGCAGCATGTCTTTGCCAAGACTGGAACGGTGAATGACAAATGGTCCCTGGTCAACAATTAAAAAGCCCAGCGTAAAAATAAGAGCAACGAGCAAGAATGTTTTCCAGCCTACGGAGCTGAAATTCAAGGACTTTTCAGGGTTATTTGGGTTATTCATGTATGTCGGGTTATCACTTTGTTGAAGCATTAATTCTGATTTTCTGGAAAAACGCACCGGTTCCAATCCAAAATATTCATCAGCCAATGCATTCTCGGAGGCACTAAACATTAAGAACTCGAGATTATGATTAGCGGTTTTATGTAGTGTGCCTACCGCTGGAATCTCAAAATAACCATTTTCTTCCAGACTGGAAAGAATGATTAGGTGAATGTCTGAAACAATTTGCCTGGCCTCTAAATGATGAATTTGAAGATAGGAAGTAAGGTAGTTGCTCAGATCCAGCCCCTCATTGGAATGTTGTTTGAAAACAATTTCCATACTGGGAGGAAGAAACTGAAGATGGGTTTCATCAAATGAAGCTTCCTTATATGCTTTGTGAAAAGTTCCCAGTCCTGGAATCGAGAAAGCGTTGAGATCGCGAAAAGCACCAGTTAAATATGTCTCTATCTTCAAATCCATTTATGTAGCACTAGCAGTGTGTTATCTATACATAAAAAGTATAACGACAAAAAACGATAAATCTTTTAAAATGCGAGTGTAATTCCTGCATTAAAATCAATTCTTCTTTCTAAATATCCCCTCCAACGCTGATACTGGGTATTTAAGAGATTATTTACAGCCAAAAATACTGAAAATCCATCAGTTATTCTATAATCTCCAGAAAGATTTACATCAATAAATGCGTTTTGTCTTACAACCTCATTCGCTGCATTTAATCCCATGGGTCTGGGACCAAAAATGAAGGCTTCGGCCTTTACGGTCAGTTTCTCATTCCAGGTATAGTTTCCGTACAAATCCAGTCTCAGAGGAGAAATATGATACAAATGACTTACCGTAGAAGTATTATATCCATTGATATTGAGTGCTGCTCCGGCAGAAAAATCGTCCAGAAGCTGATAATTCAATTCTGCGTGAAGACCTGTGATTTTAGTTAGGGAATCATATAAAATATGGAAGTAGCGGTCATCGCGCCCCAGATCGTAAACGACCTGATTTTGTACTTGTTTGTAATACGCTCTGACTGAAAAATCCAGCTTTTGCCCCAGGTTTCCCTTCAGACCAGCATAAATATTCATCTTTTCGATGGAAGGTTTTATCACTACACTGGAATCCAGATAAGGATTTTCCGCCATCATTTGGAAATAATTATTGTGAATGACGCGTGAGTTATACCCTGCTACAATGCTGATTTCATCAGGTACAATCTCATAAGAAATTTCTGCATCAGGACCAATATTTGAGTAATTAAGGGTATCCACTGAATTGGAAAACGTACCAAAGTTTACTCCTCCCTTAATCGCCAGGGTTCCGTTATCAAATTTGATATTGGGAGTAATTTCTGCGAAAACCCGATTCTGTCCAAATCCTGCAATTTTACCCCTTACGTAGGTAAAACGTGAATCTGCGCCCACCAAAACGTCTTCAGTAATGCGGTATCCGCCCTTAGGGGTCAGATCAAAGTGAAACTCACTATTGGTGCGACGGTCGCTGTGAAACTTAACGCCTGCTGCGACATCGTATTCGTAATCCCGGTTGGGATCGTAATTGGTCAACAGATTGGCATCAATATTAAACTGGGTATAACCCATTTTCAAAGAATCCGCCAATGACTCAGGATTATCCATCGTCTCTGTTCCTGCATAATTGAAATATGCATGGTTAATCAGTTTACTACTGGCCAGAAAACTATAATCATCTTCAATAATGCCTAAATTGAGTTTACCATAATCTTCTCTAAATCTCCGAAGCGGAATTACTCCATCCTTATGCGCTGATATATGGGAAAATTCAAAACCATAATCAGTCTTTTGATCTTTTCCGTTGTTGATAAATAATTGCGCAAAAGGCGTGGCAAAACGGCCAATACCTGCCTTTAGAAGATTGTTTTTATACAATTTCAACGCGTCCGGATCACTAAAGGAAATGATTTGAGGAGGAGCTGGTTGAAAGTCAGTTTCGACATAGAAATCCTGCGATTCGTATTTTACCTGGTCCTGATTCGGATTTTTGAGTTCCTGATAAGGTAGTTTGATAAAAGGTTTATCGCTGTCAATGACATCTTCGATCCTTTCATTTTCCAGGGTAAGGGTATCTTTTCCTCCCAGGGGATTATTCTGTGCGCTTGCCTGCCGGATAAAGGAGAATAAAAACAGGCCAATCGCGATATATATGAATTTATTCATTGTATTTGATTTATTATTCAGAATGACATTTACGCTTATATAAGCTTCGCTCTTTTTCAAGTTTTTAGTGATTAGGGTTCCTGTTTTTCTGCTGCTTCAATTTTAGCTAAAATAATTTCTGCTTCTGCTTTTACATCAGGATATGGCGCGTCTGAAATCAAACTTTCAAGTGTTCCTTTGGCCTGGAAAACATTTCCCATTTCATAATATGCCTGGGCAGCAACCAAAAACGTTTTGGCTTTTTCATAATTATAACTGGAGAAATTATTCGCCATATAGATCGTGGCGGACTTAACTTCTTCAAATTTTCCTTTTGCCAGATCGGGTTTTCCCTGCTGCTTAAATTTCATTCCCTCATCAAAAAGGATTCTGGTGATCATATACTGGCTTTCAGCTCCTTCTTCATTTTTGAAATCTTTCTCTACAATGGCAAAAGCAGCTTTGGCACTTGCCAGGTTTCCTTCCAGATAAAAACAATGTCCGATTTCAACCTGAGCTTTGGTGCGGGAATAAATCGCCACCTCATTATTATCCTTGATTTCTGTCAATACATTTCTGGCCAGACCATATTTTTGGAGCGCTTTGTGGTTTTTGGCAATACCAAATTTGGCAACTACCTTATTATCCAGTTTTCCTGAAGCCAGATCCAGATTCTGGTATAATTGAAGAGAACCTACGTAATCCTTCTGGTCGTATTTGATTTCTGCTGCTTCCTGGAGGGCTGTATTGGTAAATTCATTGGAGCCTGTAGCAGAGTAAATCAGCCGGTAATCGTCCAGAGACTCGGAGAACTTAGCCAGCTCTCTGTTAGCCCTCGCTCTGAAAAGCAATGCCTCAAAATAGTCTGGCCCATTTTTATAGTCATTGATATACACGGTGAATTGTTCAATAGCAGAACTGTAATTACCTGCGAAAAAACGATCTCTTCCTGTGTTGAACACCAGGGTCGCGAGGTTGGTATCCATATTGGGGTTTTTACCCCGGTATTCAGCCAGGATTTTATCAAACTCCGCTTCTGTTACCAGGCCGGCGAGGTTGTCCAGCGCGATTTGCGCATTCTTTTTATCGCCGGAAAAATCGCTGATTACCTTTTTGAAATATTTTACCGCTGAGAATGAATCTCCTGAGTTATATGAAGCCAGGGCCATTCGGTTGTAGGCATCCGCAGCCAAGGGGCTTTTTGGGTATTCATCAACCAGCATTTTCCCGTATTTGATGGCCTGGGCATTATTTTTTATCCAGGTGACATAAATTTCGGAAATGCGGTCGAGGGCATCGTCTCTTAACTCTGATTTTTTGAATGTGTTGATCAGGTTGTCAAAATTGGTGACAGCAGCCTGATAATTATTGAGCCGGTAATTGCTTTCTCCCAACTGATAATAGGCATAAGCTCCCTGAGTGAAGCGCATATTGATGACTTCCTGGTAATACTTATTGGCAGTGCTGTAATTTTTCTGCAAAAATTTACAATCTCCTGCTCTCAGATAAGCATCTACGATCAGGTTTTTATCCTGGGTTTTGTTTGTCTTTTTCAGATACAGATCAAAATTCTGGAAGGCTGCATCATAATTTTTTTGTTTAAAATAAGCCCATCCCAGTCCCAGAAATGCTTTATCGTAATATTCATTGCTGGTAGAGTTGGGTTGTCTGATAAAGTTGTTAAATTCAGAGACAGCGTTGCTGTAATTTTCTCCTCTGAAATGTGTCTCTCCCAGCCAGTACTGAGCACTCAGCGCTAAATTTCTATCAAAGGAATTTTGAATGGCTTTGGAGAAATAAGTCGCTGCATCTTTGTATTTTCCGCCTTCAAACAATTGTAGCCCATAATAGAAGGCAACAGTTTGATAGGCACTTTTTGCCCGGTTATTGGTCCGGGGAACAGACTCAAAGTATTTGACTGAACTGGCGTAATCACGGGAATACAGATACGTTTCCCCAATCATGGTTTGAACCTCCTCAATATTCCTGGAGTTGGGGTATTTTTGGGAGAATTCAGCCAGTGCTTTGGTTGCGTTGGCATAATCACCGGTTGAAAAACTTACTTTTCCAAGCTGGAATAAAGCATCTTCAGCAATCACTGGATTGCCATTCTGGTCAGACATGGTGGCCTTTTGGAAAGCTACCTTTGCATTGTCTTCATCTTTTTCCTCCAAATAACAAAATCCCAGATAATAGGAAGCCAATTGGGTCAATGAATCAGTTTGAAGTCTTACCAGCGATTTCTGAAAAAGGGGAATCGCAGATTTATAATTCTGCTGTTTATAATAACTGTATCCATATCTGAAGTAATCCGTCCGATTCAGTTTCCCTTTTCCCTGCTCATATTTTCCAAAGAATTCTGTGCTTTTGGGGTAATCATATTTTTCAAAACTGGCATTAGCTACGATATAATAAATCTGTGCGTCTTTATTCTGTACTCTTGGACCTGTGATCAATTCGTCAGCGAGGATGTATAACTCGTCGTATTTTTTCAGTTTGAGCAATGAATTGGCCAGGTAAACTTTGGTTTCCTCACCGTATTTTTGACTGGTACTATTGAGGTCTTTGAGTGCGTAATATGCTTCTTCGTACTGTCCGCTTTCATACAGCAGAATAGCCCGATAGTACAGGGCGTCTTCTGTATAGGGGTTTTGTGTCTTGGAAACTTCTGTAAAATATTTAATAGCCTGACCGAGGCGTTCCTTTGTATAGAAGTTATCTCTGATATATTTCCCGTCACCATCTCCTTTCGGATAACTGGCATAACCCAGTAAGAAGGTCAACTCGGTAAGTTTTTCCATGCTCATGCGACCAGAAACATAAGCTTCTTCCAAAGGGCCGATCGCCATATCGTATCTTTTTCGGATAAAATAGTATTTACCCAGATAATAGCGCATCAGGTCTACTTTGGTATTTTCATCAAAATCTGCAATGTATTTTTCAATCAAAGCGACAGCATCATTGCGGTCGAGGTGGTAGGCACATAATGCCTGCAAAAAGCGGGCATTGGCGTGTAAATCATTATCGATTTCATCGCTTCTGAGGTTTTTCTCTGCCTGTAAAAATCCATCGATCTTCTTTTGGGCAGCTCCGTATTTGTTTTTCTCAAACAGTTCAGAAGCTTCTTCATAAAGATGCTGGAATTCATAATAGGGAGATAATTGTGCCCTCAGACCTGTAATGGATAATGCGAAAACACATATCAATAATGTGGTTATTTTCTTCATTGTTTGTATGTTTTGAATAAATCTAAGGCGTTTTTTTACAAATTACCAATTTTCGTAAATATCGGTTTAGCTACAAATTTCAATAAGCAAAAATTTGCTTTTACCCATAAAGGCACCAGCCAGTGGGTAAACCTTCATTATATATACGTGACAAATAATTCATCTCAATGGATGCGCAGTAAAAGGGAGGGATTGCGAATGTAGAGTATGCCAATTTGAAATTTTCCATCGGTGATAAAAAATCCGCAAACGTAGTGCCAAGGTATATTTTTTGATCATTATTCTTAATTTTGACGGAATAAATAAATTTCTGTGCTAAAAGACATTTTCACCCTGATTAAAAAAGAGCTACTGATTGAGTGGAAACAGAAGTATGCTTTTAACGGATTACTCCTTTATATGTTGAGCATGGTAGTGGTCATTTCCATGGCGTTTGTGGATCAATTGGAACCTCAGACCTGGAACATTATTTTTTGGCTGATTATGCTGTTTGTAGCGATTAATGCAGTAGCTAAAAGTTTTATGGGAGAGGGTGAAAAACTGCAAATGTACCTCTACGGACTGGTTAGCCCTGAAGCGATCATTATTGCCAAATTTTTCTATAATGTAGGCCTCCTTTTCGTCATTTCCCTGATATCTTTTTACCTGTTTGTCTTCTGGGGTGATATGAATGTGGCCAGTTACGGGCGTTTTACGCTGGTTCTGGGGGTCGGAGCTATCGCGATTTCCGCCAACCTGACCCTTGTTTCAGCCATTGCCGCAAAAGGAGAAAATACAACCACTTTGCTGGCGGTTTTGAGTTTCCCGCTCCTGGTTCCTGTCCTGTTACTTCTTATCGAAATTTCCGAAGCCGCTCTGACCCAGACAGCAGGTAATTTCTCAAACGATAGTTTGCAGGTTCTTCTGGGCATGGCCCTGGCCATGATAATCGCATCTGTGGTATTATTTCCCTTTATCTGGAAAGAATAATTGGTTAACTTTGTCCGGATTTTTAAACAAGTTATGCCGGGGGACGGTTACCAGAATAAGTAATTATGGATACAAGAGATACATTAAGAGTCGTATATAAAATTCTGGGAGTAGGGCTGGTTTTATACGCTCTGATTAGGGGAATGACCGCTACTTTACCAGACCTGGCACCTTTACAACAAAGCAGCCGCAATATTTTTTATCACGTGCCGATGTGGTTTGCCATGGTTACCCTAATGGCAATTTCTTTATACCACAGTATCAGGCTGTTGCGTTTGCTCGACCCGGAACTCGAAAGAGTAGAAAATCCTCTGATTGCTGATGCCAAGGCTCGTGAGGCAGCCCTGACAGGAGTGTTATTTAACCTATTGGGATTGGTAACGGGGATTATCTGGTCACGGGTCTCCTGGGCAGAAGCTCGCCC
>JAGQVA010001008.1 GCA_020438265.1 Bacteroidota bacterium | reverse complement strand
AACTCATTATGAACCAGACCTATGATGTGCTGTCCAAGGCCCGTTATGCATTGGTTACTTCGGGAACAGCCACACTTGAAACGGCTCTGTTTGATGTGCCTCAGGTAGTGTGTTATAAGGGTTCTGCCATTTCCTATCACATAGGCAAATATCTGGTGCAGGTACGGTTTATTAGTCTGGTGAATCTCATTCTCAACCAACCTCTGGTGAAGGAATTGATTCAACATGAGTTCAAACCGAAAAACCTTGCGACTGCGCTAGGAAACATCATGTCTCCTATGGAAGAGGCCAATATCCGCAATGGGTATGTCCTTCTCCGACATCAATTGGGTGATGAAGGTGCCTCAGAAAGAGCCGCGAAACTCATTATTTCCAAACTCCATGAATCAACACCAGCCAAATAAATACGCTATCATCGGCGGAGGTTTGGCGGGTTGTTTGATGGCCGCAAGGCTGGTTATGCTCGGTCAGGAGGTCGTGCTGATTGATCATCCTCAGCCTAACAGTGCGTCAAAAGTAGCTGCAGGGCTATTTAATGTGATTACGGGCAGATTTGGTGCGAAATCGTGGCTGGCGGATACTTTGCTCGAAAAACTGAATCAGTTTCTGCAAATTCCTGCTTTTCTGTCTCTTCAAACTTATATTCATTACCAAAAAATATATCGTCCGTTTCGAGAAATTGCTGAATTTAATAAATGGCAAAATCGTACCGCAGATCCCCGTTTTCAGCATTTATTTGAACTAGTAGAAAATCCTGTTTACGAAGACCAGATCATTAATCCTCATGGAGGAATCGATATTTTGCCCTGTGGATGGATTGATCTCAAGGGTTTTCTGAAGGAGATGAAACGAATTCTGGTTCAGGATTTAGGTGTTAATTATTTTGAGACACTCATTGATTATGAGGAAATTGATCATCAAAAAAAGGTAATTAACAGCTCATTCGGTCAGATTTCTTTCGATCATCTGATCTTTTGTCAGGGTGCTTCAACGATTGCCAATCCTTTTTTCTCCTATTTGCCCATTATTCCTAATAAAGGCGAACTCCTCACGATTCATGCTCCAGACCTGGATTTGCCTTTTATCCTCTCCAAAAAGGTGTATCTCATTCCGCTGGGAGAACAACATTTCCTAACCGGTTCTACCTATAAAAACCAGTTTTCTCATACAGAACCGACCGAAGAAGGGAAAGCAGAAATCTGCCAGTTTCTCGATCAGGCGATTAAAGTCCCTTATCAGATTGTAGACCAACAAGCAGGCGTTAGACCTACGACCAAAGATCGCCGCCCCATTGCGGGAACTCACCCTCAATTTTCCCACATTCATATAGTGTCAGGTTTTGGTACGAAAGGAGTTTTGCTTTCTCCTTATATTTCAGAACTTATGGCGGAGTTATTGGTTGACACCCAAAACAAATTACCCGAAGAGGTCCACATTTCCCGATTCAGACGTTAAGATTTTACCATGAATTTTTCCCAAATGGGAGCTACCTTAATTTGTTTTCTCTGTACATCAATCTCCTTGAAGAAAGCTTTTTCAAATTCATCAATCAAACTATAATAAAAGTGTCTCAGTCCATAATAGTTTTGATATTCCTCCTGGGGAATAAGCTCCGCCAAAACCGATTCCAAAAAATCAATACGCTTGATTATCGGAGGGTGAGACATATCCTTGATTTCTTTTTCTAAAATTAGGGAAATCCCCTGATAGATGTATTCACTGAATTTGAGAAAATAGATAATTGTCGCCCCGGAAAACCAATATGGTAGTCCCTTTTTTAGATAAGCAACCAGTGAAATTAAAAATCCAACCTGATCGGCTTCATGTTCCTGCTGAAAAGTTTCGGTAGTCGAGATCAAACAGTCATCATGATTGAGAAGCGACATAAATTGTCTCTCACCATTCTCAAGATGTTTTAAGCCAATATGAGCATACTCATGACCGACAATAAATAGCTTGGTAATATTACGAAGGCCCTGGCTTACCATGCGTTGGTGATTATTCTGAAGAAATTCATATCCAGAAGACGAAGGAATTCCAGTCTGATAATAACTGAAAAGAAATTGAACCAAATCCTGAATTTTAGCTTTATTCATTTCTTCTGCTATCGTAAATTGTGTTGAGCCTTTGGCATGAGTGGTAGCAGGCTGAAGATGAGCTGCGGCAAAATCAGAAAGATAAATGATAAGCTGAATAAGCCCGACCTCAAAAGCAAGGATATAATTTTTTTTATGCGGAACTTCAATAGCGAGTGCATTGATTCTACCAGTAGGCAAAGTTC
>JAGQVA010001007.1 GCA_020438265.1 Bacteroidota bacterium | reverse complement strand
CAAGCACAGAATTGAGAGGCTATGAAAAATATGCACTTAGCGGCACTTTTGTGAATATGAATAAGGCTGAAATCAAATTTGCCATTATTCCCCGTCAAATTGTTCATCTTGATTATATTCCCAGCCCAAAATTTCAGGATACTCCAATAGGTTTGTATCTTTCCGGCTTTATTGATACAGGATATATTCTGGATCGCAGTTTCAATAATCATGACCAGTTTTTGCGAAACACTTTTTTGACGGGATACGGACTGGGATTGCATATCATTGGATTTTACGATGTGTTACTCAGAATGGAGTATTCCCGTAATCATTTAAACCAGGGCGGAATTTATTTCCATGCAACAGTACCAATAAAATGAAAATAGGAGTTTTTGGACGAATTACGGATAATACTGACCTCAGCAACCTGGTCAATTTTTTTACCTTTCTCAGGCAAAAAGAAATTTCATTTTTGGTCTATCGCAAATACGCCAAAGAGTTATTTAACCGCATCCCTGACCAGGTAAACCCTGAGAATACCCGCGTATTTAGCAAAAAGGAAGAGCTGGCTGATTGTAAGTTTATTTATTGTTTTGGAGGAGATGGTACTGTTCTGGAAGCTGTTCGTTTTACCGGTCGTCTTGGCGTGCCGATTCTGGGCGTCAATTTTGGCAGATTAGGATATTTAACCAGTATCAGTCAGAAGGGACTTATTCAGGCTACCGAGAAATTATTAAAAAACAAGTATCGGGTAGATAAAAGGTCCCTGATCACAGTGAATTCAGATCCTCCGGGAATTTTTGGCGATAATAAATTTGGGATGAATGAACTCACCGTCCATAAAAGCCGGACCAATGAAATGATCAATGTTCACGCCTATATCAATGGTGAGTTTCTCAATTCTTTCTGGGGGGATGGAATTATCATTTCGACGCCTACGGGCTCTACAGCTTATAATCTTTCCTGTGGTGGTCCAATTATTTTCCCCAGTTGCGCGACTTTTGCCATCACTCCCGTTGCGCCTCACGCACTCACCGTCAGGCCAGTCGTGATTCCTGATGACTGGGTGGTTTCGTTAGAAATTTCCGCCAGATCAGGCGAGGCAATGGTTGCCCTGGACAACCGCTCAGAACTGGTCACTGCGGGAACTTCTATTTCTGTGCAAAAAGCCGATTTTGATATCAAACTGATCAGAATGTCCACGGCCGAGCATGTAGATAATCTGCGCAAGACGCTGATGTGGGGTACGGATAGCAGAGGATAGTTTTATTTCATGGACATGAAATAAAACTACCAGCACTTCACCCTGATTCTCTGGTAACATTCCCCCGTCCCCTCTTCGGTAGCTCCATAAGGCTGTCCTGCCCCTCGGGTAGTACAAAATTTGTCTCTCTTTACCACCGTCTTATCAGGCTTTTTCCATCCTGCTACTTCATCTCTGATCTGGACCAGATTGGCTCTGGTTTGTTGTTTGTTGATATCACAGTCAATACATTCTGTGCGACTGAACCCATGCCCGGGAATCGTTCCAATGGCCCCGGGATATTCGTAGCGCATCATGCAGGACATTTCTCCCGAATAAACCGTACCTCCGGTGATATAATCGTAGGTTTGAGGTTTTCCTTTATTCAGCAGGCAAATTTTCCGGACTTCATTCCCTCCGTGATGAGGAAGATTACATGTATGTCCCAATTCATGGTAGACAACCTCTTCCAGATTGTATCCCAATCTCGCTATTTTAAAAGGATTGATAACTAAATATTTTACCTGATTCGGAGTAAAATATCCTTTATCTGTAAATCCATCTGCATGTTGAGCCTTGCCCAAAACGCCTTCTCCTTCCCGAATAAATGACCAGTAAAAACCAAACCACCAGGGCATTTCTTCCATTTCTCCTTTGAGAAAAATGTCCATATAATAAGCTGCCGTTTGAACATCAATTCCCGCTAAATGCAAAGGAGCCTTGGCCAGCATGCTGGTGATTGACCAGTTGGTGACAGGTTCCCCCCGTTTTACATGAACTGCATATTGATCGCCTCCTTTATGAAAATCTGAGAGATAATTGAGGACTCTTTTTTCATCCATAAGAGTCGGATTAATAAATTCAACATTCAGATCTGCCGCTTTTTCAAAAGCTGCATAAGTCAGATCAAACTCTGAGTAAAGGAAAAAATCGCGTTTTTCAGGATCAGTCCTTCGATGTGTAAAACCCTGACACTGCGCGTCTGTGCAAACCCTGAATCCACGATATTCTTCCCAATTGGTCAGCCCATCTCCCCAGGTCCATATATTCAGCCCTTT
>JAGQVA010001006.1 GCA_020438265.1 Bacteroidota bacterium | reverse complement strand
TGGCGGGCAGGGTGTCTTTCATGCTGTCGAGCAGACTCATTCGGTCTGAACGGATAGACAGAATGACTTTGACTTGCATGGGTTGGAGGACGGCCCGGATTTGTTCTCCATTCAATTCGTCCAATTGTTCCTGGACGTCAGTCGGGAGAGTAGCATAGAGCAATTCTGCCAGTTGCTTGCGGAATGCCTGTTGTTGGGCTGGCGGATAGGAGAAAAATTCTTCAAACTGGTCGAAGATCAGGACAAACTGGTTTTGTTCAGCAGTTTGTTTTTGTTTCAAATGCCGCCATAAACCCGGATTTTCGGTTTGGAGAAAATCCATTTCTCCATTGACAGGGAGTTGTTTAATAACCTCCTGAGTGCTGACCAAAGGTGAAGGCGAATGTTCCCCGGCATAATTACCAAATCGTATTTCCAGCGGTTGAAAACGAAAATATTTGGGTTCGTCAGGGTCGGTTAGTCTTGGTACCAGTCCCGCACTGAGAAGCGAACTTTTCCCATAACCGGATTTCCCAAATAACACCACCAGTTTTTCCAGCATCAGAAAATCGTGGAGGTTTTCGATGTCTTCATCTCGTCCAAAAAACAGGTCTCTGTCTTTGGTTTGATAAGGCTGTACGCCCGGATATCGGTTTCTTTTTTCAGCCATATCAGGAGAGTTTTTTTGCTAGTTCAATGGCGTTTTTTCTTACCCTTGCCATCATTATTCGCAGGTTTTCTTCGGTGCTGGTGCCTTCTTTCTTTAGTTCCTCATATTGCGAATATTCGGATTTGGTCATGGTCAACAATACTTTATCATCTTCATCCAACTGTCCACTAAAGCCATCCAATACTGAAAAGGCTGCACTTATATTGGATTGTTCTATCAGACTGATAATGGTTGTTGCAGTTGGGGAAAGCAGGTCGGTAAGCTTGCGCAATTGGTCGGGGTATTTCTGACTGAATCGCTGGTGAAGTTCATCAAAAAAACTCCAGTCGGCACCGATGTATTTGACGTTAAACTGGCGCAGGAAAAACTGCTGCATATCATCATCCCGGAATTGGGTTTTGAGTACATAATTACTGCTTTTATTGGAAAAGCGGTTTTCGCTCATATTCAGGTAGCGCATGAAGAGTTGGGTGTACCAACGCTCGAAGTGAAAACCGACGAAGATATAGGTGGTCATTTTGAAGAGTGGCAAGCGAACTTCATTGGGAATTTTGAGATCGGCAAGCAAAACTTTGAGCATTTGAAAGAGATCATCATAATCCAGTAACAGCGATTCCCGATCTTCCTGACTGCCGCAAAGATTATAAATCAGTGGTTTTTCTCTAGTGGGTCGAGTGACTTCGTATTCTCTGGTTTTATAACTACTGGCGAAATAATCAAACTGACAGGGCACCTGGTATTTGGCAAAACTATCGAGAAGGAGTTTATCGGGATTCGCCGAGACGATCAGCGGAAAAGGCATCTCTATGATTTTTTTCCTTTGAGCATCTTCGTTTTTCAGGCCACGGTAATAGCGAGCAGCTTCTTTTTGAGCCATGGTTTTGGCTTCACTGTCGGCAAACAGAAATAAGCCATCCCGGTCATAAGTGTGGAGCAGCTTTTCGCCAAGTTTGTCCTGAAGATGGTCCCGAAGACCTTCCTGCGTCTGTTGGAATCCATGTCCCAGCAACAGGACGGCATTTTGTTCTTCGATGTCTGAGAGGAGATCATCCCAATCGAGGTCTTGCATAGGGTCTAGTGGTCAGATGTGATGGTTTATACTGAATAGCTAAAGTTTGTCATTTTTATAAAAATAACAAACTTTGGACTGCAATTAGGTTAGTTGAAAGGTAAATCTACCTCGAAATATCCCACCTGAAAATTAGCCTCACCTCATGCAAACTCACCTGCTCCTTAAAATGATTCTTCCACACAGGAATATTAATCCCGTAATTTATCGTGGCAAAACCACCCCAGCCCAGACCGAAGGAAGGTTGTGCATAAGGTGTTATCTGATCGAAATTGGTATAGGCAGTTCCGCGAAGTCCCACTTCAAAAAAAGCAAAGCCGGTAATATATCCCACAGAAAGCCCATGAACGGGATCATTCTTTTTCAGGTTGGAAAGAAGGTTTAATTCCCAGCCAACCATTCCGTGTCCAACACCCGCATGGAATACTCCCAGTTCTAAAAAGTGGTTTCTAAATCCCCGATAACCAATGGTGGGACCAAAGGCGGTTAAGTCTAAATGTATAATATTTACAGAATCGGGAAAAGCTTGAGAATGATCTGAGTGTTCCTGTCCTAAACCGGCCAGGGG
>JAGQVA010001005.1 GCA_020438265.1 Bacteroidota bacterium | reverse complement strand
GTAGAAATTCCCCTCTACGGAATTACCTCAATAACCGGAGTCAGCGGCTCCGGCAAATCCACCCTGATCGAACAAATCCTTTATCCAGCTATCAAAAAACACCTGGGAGAACACGGAGAAAAAGGCGGATTTCTCAAAGAACTGGGCGGAGATATCAACCAGGTCAAACACGTCGAAATGGTAGACCAACGCCCTATTGGTCGTAGTGCGCGCTCCAATCCAATTACCTATATCAAAGCTTATGACCATATCCGGGACTTATTCGCCAAACAGCAAATAGCCAAAATCAAAGGCTTAAAACCCGGCCATTTCTCCTTTAATATCGATGGAGGAAGATGTGAAAATTGTCAGGGAGAAGGACATGTAACAGTTGAAATGCAGTTTTTGCCAGATGTAAAACTGGTCTGCGACGTCTGCAACGGAAAACGTTTTAAAAAGAACGTACTGGAAGTAGAATACAAAGGCAAAAATGTCTTCGACATTCTCAACATGACCATCCATGAAGGGCTGGAATTTTTCAAAAAAGTGCCCAAACTGGTCACCAAACTCGAAGTACTGGACCGCGTCGGACTCGGTTACCTGCGCATGGGGCAAAGCACCAGCACCCTTTCCGGCGGAGAAGCCCAGCGAATGAAACTCGCGTCATTCCTTACTCAAACCACCCAGGCCAAAGGCGCATTCTACATCTTCGATGAGCCTACGACCGGTCTTCATTTCGAGGACATCAAAAAGCTCCTGGCAGCGATGAATGAGCTGGTAGAAAAAGGCAATACCGTGCTGATTATTGAACATAATCTGGACGTGATTAAGTGTGCGGACTGGATTGTGGATCTTGGGCCAGAAGGCGGCGATAAAGGTGGAGAGGTTATTTTTCAGGGAGTGCCGGAGGATTTGGTGAAGGTAGAGCGGTCGTATACGGGGAAGTATTTGGTGGAGAAGTTGGGGTGAGAGATCTTCATAAGCGGCTGCGCAACCAATACACGCATACCTTTTCACAAAAAGCCCAATAATTACAACACATATTAACAAATAAACTCGTATCTTGCATAAAAGAAACAATATTTCACATTATTTCGCATGATACTTGAATTTTCTCTCCAAAATTATCGATCATTCAAAGAAAAAACAGTTTTCTCTTTGGTCGCAGAATCTTCTAAAAGTAAAGGAGATAATGTGTTTGACGTCCAATTACCTTCCGGGGATGAAGTCAGATTATTAAATTCAGCGGTCATTTACGGGCCAAATGCATCCGGGAAATCCAATCTTTTAAAAGCTCTTTCATCGCTTAAAGATATGGTTCTTACCCTTTCAGAAGTGGGAAGCCCTATTAGAGAATATGATCCT
This sequence comes from Bacteroidota bacterium, assembly GCA_020438265.1. Lineage (GTDB taxonomy): Bacteria > Bacteroidota > Bacteroidia > J057 > J057 > JAGQVA01. The sequence goes on along the minus strand of JAGQVA010001005.1, from coordinate 947 downwards.
TTTCTTTTCAATTCAAAATCGAAGAACGAATCGACTCATTTTTCGATCACATTTATTGGTCCCAATAACCATAAATATCACTACCATATTGAATTTAATCATACTGAAGTCATAAACGAAAAACTGGAATATTATCCAAAAGGACAGAAGAAAAACCTGTTTAAAAGATCAAATCAGGAAACCATCGACCAGAATATCCATCGGGCAAAAGTGGTCCTTGACCAGAGAAAGAGAGAGTTGCAGGTTTTCAAAAATCAAACATTATTCTCAAAATTTGGAAAAGATACCCCTGATAAGCTCCTAAGCTCGGTTTATTTATACTTTAAGCAAAAAATCCATTTATTCAATAATCATCATCTCACTCCGCAAAACTATCGCGAAGTAGAAAAAAAACTATCTCAAAATCCCGGACTTCTTCATAAATTAAGCAGCCTGATCAAAATATCGGATACCAAAATTGACGAGATTGTCCTCAGAAAATCTCCTTTTCAAAGTAAACCCCAGACATCCTCATATAGCAGCGGAAATGAATACGAGCCCTTGGCTAAACACAGCTTTTCTGAAAAAAGTAATATTGTCGCTGAAGAACTCCCCTTATATGAAGAATCAAAAGGCACCAATGTTTTATATATTTTAGGCACATATTTATTAGAAACGCTTGAAAAAGGAGGGGTATTCCTGATCGATGAATTTGATACCAGCCTGCATCCCCAACTAGCCAAATTTTTGGTCAGGCTATTCCAACATCCAAAGACGAATCCTCAAAACGCACAAATTATCTTTACCACCCATGAAACAACCTTCCTTGACAAGGATGTTTTCAGAAAAGACCAAATATGGTTTGTAGAAAAAAATGATTTAGGAGAGAGTGAGCTATTTTCCATTCAGGACTTTGACGGAGTCAGAGAAACCACTCCATTTGAGAAATGGTACCTGGCTGGAAAATT
>JAGQVA010001004.1 GCA_020438265.1 Bacteroidota bacterium | reverse complement strand
AGCCATTGTAACCGCACTGAAAAAAGACAATTTCCATTTTATCGCCTTTCCTGAGTTTTTGAGCAGGAAGCTCTGAACAACATAAAAAAAGAAAAAGCCTGAAAGAATCAGAAAAACGAACTTTTCACTTGCCGCAAAAACAAAAATCAATAACCCATTGATTAATACCGCAATCATGACCGTCACAATAAAGATCAGTATTGATAGCACAAAAATCTTCCGATTGGTTTTCAGAAACACCTGAAGTGAAATCCAGGTTATAGTCATCATAAGGAAGTAAATGAGTAGTATATCTTTATCCGGGACATAATAACCAACGCTGTATGTATTGCTATGAGCTCTTCTCAAAATCTTGAGATTTGCATTCACATCATACTTGGAATAATGATACTGAGTTTGTTGATGGTCCCAAGATTCATTGCGATAGTTTTCCAGAATCATCTGAGGAGAAAGGGCAATTGCCTTAGGGCTATATTGATTAAAGACCTTAATAAAACGGGTAATCAAATCCAGCTTTTTTTCATCTGTATCGAAGTTATTTAACTCTCTCCTGATCTCCCCTATTTGCCAAAGTTCATCAGGTTCTTGATCATTAATACAGTATCGGCGATATCCCAGTAATTTAATTTGAGGGTATCTTATTTTTTCTCTCTCTCCATAACTATATTCATATTCCTCAATATCTGTCACAAAAATATTATCTCCCAGGTTTAGGATATTAATATCTGTGATTAGCTGTTCTTTCGAGATTTTCTGCCGAATCTTAAAACTCATCATATTCGCAGACAAAACCGGGATTGCTGCTATTATAAGGATGGCCAAGGCGTAGATAAATTGGCTTTGGAAAGAATTTTTCCATCCATGACCAAATTCTTTTTCTACCTGACGGGATGAAATCAGGTAAACCCAAAACAGAAAAAATACTCCAACTGGAATTGATGCCAAACGAAAGCTACGATTTGGATCAGGTACATTTGACAAGTCAACAGGCAGAGAAAGAGCATACATGCCCATAATTGCCAATCCAACCAGTCCATAAAAGACCACAAAATGAATTTTCGTAGACCAAATTCCCGGATAATTGATCAGCAGTTTTTGATCCAGGTTCTTTAAAAATCGAGGTATGAATAAGCGGAGTTTTCGTCGCATGGTTTCGGATTGAGGGAATTATTCATTTTTAGGCTGGGCAGATAGTTTGGTGAATCGGGGTTCGTAGATGAGGAGCCAGCATAAGATGCTGATGAAGATTCCGACGTAGAGGAAAATTTGTACTTGATTATCGTTGGGTTCATCATCCAAAACAATTGAAAAAATTAAAGGCATAATAGGAGTTGATATCGCAGCTACGCTGAATGCAACCAGGTTCCAGACCTTAATACGAGGTTTATTTGTGTTTCTAAAGCCCTGAAGAAAATAGAAAATAAAAAGAATGGAATAGACTAGAAGCAAGGGTTCTAACAAAATGGACCCACCTACTTTATCAGGGTAAACAAATCGGAAAATTCCATCAAGGAAATCAGTCATAATTACCGAAATGACTAAAAGAACAATCGTCATAACAGTAATTTTTAAATTTGTCTTAAAGAAAACCTGAAGAGAGATCCAGAATACTGTCAGCACTGATAAATAAACAGCTATTGCCAAATAACCAGAGTCATATTTATAATCTGTAAACGCCCCAACATTCTCGCTATAAGCCATTTGAAGATAGTTAAAGTTCTCTCCAACATAATATTTTTCTTCTTCAAGTTCATAGAACTCCGCAGTGGGAATATACTCACCTTTAAGTTTTGCAAGGAGAGCATGAGGAGAAATATGAATAGAATGTCTACTATATCGTTTAAAAATTTCCAGATAATGAGTCAGAAATTCCAGCCTTTTTTGGTCTGAATTATATTTCTTTAACTGATCTTCCGTTTCGGCGGTTTCCCATATTTCATAATTGAATTCACAGTATTGACAGTAACGATAATAACCATTGAAATGATCAAGGGGCTCAGGTGTTCCATTATCCAAATTTTCAAAATACTCATGGCTAATTGTTAACATAAACTCCCCCAAATTCAACACATTCGTATCCTCCACAAGCGTTTCCTCCGAAATAACCGTCCTCAGCTTAAACTTTATCATCTGAAAATACATCATAGGCGCAGAAGCTATCAATCCAATCACCAGCGCATAAATCAACATATTAAGAACTTTCTGCTTCCGCTGAATTTCTCCAAATCTTTTTTCTGTCTGAAGACGCGATGTGAAATAAGCCCAAATGAGAAAAAAGATGATTGCCGGAAT
>JAGQVA010001003.1 GCA_020438265.1 Bacteroidota bacterium | reverse complement strand
CTACAAACCATACTACCAGCAACTACCAAGTGGCCCATTTTCCCCAAAGGTTTTGAATAGTTTTGCAGGTATTCAAGCGTTTTCAGTAAGAGGCTTTTGGAGTGAGCTTCCCAGAATTCTGCATGTTTGAGCGCTTCTTTTGCCATTAATGCCAGGAGCTTTTCAGGGTTATTGGGAACTAAATTCAGAGAACGTTGAATATCATCTTCATAAGCAACCACATAATACTCCATCGGATGAATATCCTCATAAATGATTGCTTCACGGCCATGAGAAGGGCGTTTGGAACGAGAGAAAAGTCTGCCAATAAGAGTGGAATCTTTGGGCTCTGGAGGGAGTTTAATATTTAAATATCTAAATGTAGATTCTCCATCTTCCCATGATTTTGTAGAGGAATTATAGCGCTTGTCGCGAATATGTGTTTGTATCTCCCATTCAAAATCACCGGTAAAAATAGATCTGGGATCTTTGGTATAAATAAAATCTTTAAAATCATCATATATCTGTTGAGGATTTTTTGTAATTCCAGCGGTCCACCATTGAGCTATGTCCTCGAAAGGGCCTTCTGGTTCGGTTCCCTGATTAAAGAGAAAACACAAAATTCTCTGCACTTCACCCTTAATTTCCTCTTTAACCAGATCCAGATATTTTTCTGCCCCAGGTAACCATAGTCTGGTAATGGCTAGCTGAAAGTCAATGTGCATCAATGGTTTAGACTCCGCTTGCCAGGCTTTGATTCTTTCAATCAGAATTTTGGGATCAATCCACCCTTCACGATGTGTGGGAGTAGACAGCAAAGGCAAAGAGTAGTTATGAGCCAATAGGTAAAAAACTTCCCCAAACCGTTGATACCAATAATTATACAAAGGAGACTGTGTAGCGAAACGCCAATCAAAAGCGACATCCGCAGACGGGCTGCCCTGGCCCCAATTACCGGGCAAGAAGAAACTCCCCTCAAAGTATTTTTTCCATACTTTATCCAAATTTGTTTTTTGAAGAGGAAATCGGCCTGCCATCATTCTGACCCAGTTGATAAAAAAACGCGCCAATAAATCGTCGATTAAACTCTTATTGACGATACTCTGAGTAAGTTTACACGCTCTCTGAAAAGCTGGTTCCAATTGAGGTAAATGCTCAGCCTTTATTTCACCGGACAAATGTACGAGTGCCGCAGGCAGTAATTCCACATCCAATATATCCTGATTTTCAAAGGCCTGACTGGTCAGAAAAATCAATTCTTCCACTGTCTGTGGAATTTGAATAGCATTTTCCGGAGTAAGTACCGGTTTTTTGAATAGCTTGAGAACCACATCTTCTGGTAAAACCTCCTGAGGAGCCTCTGAGACAAAATCAGCAAGCAATTTTCGAGACTCAGAAGATATTTCGGGGAGATATAAACTCAGCTCCGATTTTAATGCTTCATCTTCTGGTCTGCCATATTTCAGAATGAATTTAGCAGCTCTGGCTTGAAGCGAAGAGTCTGTCTGGATAAAAGTTCCTACCATCAGCATACAGATTTTTGAAACATACTCCGGATGTTTATCCGATATTTTTTCAAGTACCATTAAAGTAGCATTGACCAGGGATTTTGTCTCTGAAGTAATCAGACCCGGAACATAATCAAGGAAGGTCAATACTTTAAAATCTGCTTTAGTACAGATTTTTTTTACCTGACTGACTACATAATTTTTAGGCTTCGAGTGAGCAATGCTTAAAACAAGAAACATTTCCTGTTGAAGTTGCAAGAGCTCTTTTTCGGTGGGTTTTAAGGCGGAGAAAAGATCTATGTACCAGTTGACCAGTCGCTGGTTTACGTTTAATTGTGTGGCTGTCAGACAAGATTTCAGGAGCCTTTCGCGTGGAATGTGCCCTTCTTTGGTAAGCTCGACGAATGCATTAAGCCAACCTGCATCTTTTTCATCCTTGAACCTCAGATAATAACTATTCCAGTATACATCCGATTCTTCTTCAAAAAAGAACCAAATATGCTTTTGGAGTGTCTCAGGGTATTGAAGCAACTTTTGGTTATTTCTTTCATACACTGTGGGATGGGTACTTGATATGTTTTGGTAAAGAAAAGTTGGCAAAAGGAAACAAATCAAATTTCTTGAAGGTTGAATCCATCCTTTTTTAGCCCAATCCATCATCCAACCGTAATCCATTCTAAAAGCGGGAACCCAGCCTCGTTGTGTTCGGGATTCTATATATTCGTTTAGCCATTTGGGAAGATAAAACGTGCCAATCTTTTCGAGGCTTTCTTTATCCAGCCTATCAAACCAGAGTTCCTGAAAATCTT
>JAGQVA010001002.1 GCA_020438265.1 Bacteroidota bacterium | reverse complement strand
ACTGGATTTATCAAGAGTTCACAGCTTTTATGGTGTGGATGAGGCAATGGAGCGGGTAATGGACCTGAACCAACGCTGCGATCACGATAAATGGCCCGACTATATTTTCCTGGATATCAATATGCCTGTTAAAACAGGATATGATTTTATTGATGAAATCAGTGCCGTCCCACTACGTTATCCATTCCCCGAGATTCATTTTGTTTCCAGTACCAAAAACCCGGAAGATATTCATAAATTTGAGCAACTGGATCAGGTCGTAGGCTTTGAAACCAAGTTTTTGGAAGTGGAGTTTTTTGAGGATCTTCTCAAAAAAAGTCAGAGCTTTTAGCTGAGGCTTTATCAAAAGTCAAGTTTTAAGAAAAAACACGGAGGCACAGAGACGCGGAGATAAATAATTGCTTCTCAACTTCTCTGTGCCTCCGTGTTGAAATACAAAACTCTTAAAATCATTTACAGATTGTTTGGGAATGAAAAGTGAAATAGAAAAAGCGCTCAAAAAATATCTTGAGGCGTATTATCGCCAGGATTTCGATACAATGCTCAGTTTGCTTTATGAAGACGATGTCATTGAGTATCACAATACCTTTATCAATTTTGCTGAAAAAATGGAACCTTTTGGAGAAAATGAAGAATTTCTCCGAAGACTCAAAGTCAAGGACATTCAGACATTAAGAGAAATGTCGGTCAGAGATTTTATGATCAGTATCTTTCAAATGGTTAGCAAAGAAATTGGCGAAAAAGATCTCAAAGAAATGATTGAGGGAGTCAAAATTACCCATATCGACGATACCGAGTTAATGTCTATCGTCAAATATGAAATCCCTTATAAAATTATGGGAGAATGGGACAGTTTTGAAAGCGAAGTAATAATGATTTTCTCTGATGGTTCCTGGAAGATTTTCTTTAAATCGGGTCTTAACCAGGCCTTACATGCTTATGAGAAAGAGATTGATTTTTATTATGAACGCAAAGACAGCGACCAGCCTGAAAAACTCACATCCGATGGCGAGCTGGTTCCATATACAGTAAGTGGTTATAAAAATGCGGAAGGTGATGTAGTGATCGAAGCTCGCTTTAAAGACGCTGGTAATTTTTCTGAAGGACTGGCTTATGTGAAAATCATTGAAAAATATGGTTATATCAACCAGCAAGGAGACCTCGTCATAAAACCTCGCTTTTATAATGCCCGGGATTTCTCTCAGGAAAGAGCTGCCGTTCAACTAAACATAGACTCCCAGGGGCGAAAATGGGGATTTATTGATCCCGAAGGCCAAATGGTTATTCCTCCCAAATACGAGGAAGTTTCAATGTTTAGTGAAGGGTTATGTGCAGTCAGCATGGCTGATGAAGAAGGCGACATTAAGTGGGGTTATATTGACCTCAAAGGAAAAACCATTATTCCTCATAGCTTTTATTCTGCTGAAGATTTTTCGGATGGAATTGCCTTTGTTGAGTTATTGCGGGAAGACGGGGAGTTTACTGAAATGACGCTGGATACGGAGGGGAATATTATTGATTAATTTACTAAATTAGCTCTTCCGACCCGTCTAACTCAATACCAAAACTAGACCATGAAAAAAACTGCTTCAAAATTGTTTTTAGATATGATCCCTGTCATAATGGGGGTTTTGATTGCTTTGTATATCGATAATTGGAAAACAGAGCGAGATAATAAGAGATTCCTTGACGGAGTTCTTGGTTCCATTGAAGTTGAATTAAAGGATACACAGGAAGGGCTCGAAAAAGTTTTACCCAAACAATATACCCTTATCGATACGCTGGATTATTATATGGAAGACCCGAAAATTTCTATTGTGGACTGCTTTGTTAAATGCAATGGGTTACAGGTTATTCCTGTAAAAAACAATTCCTGGTGGTCTTTTCTCAATACAAAAATCGAGATTGTAGGGTATGAAACGATATCGCAATTGGGAGGAATTGAAGCCAGTATGCAGTTTATGAGTATGAAAGTAAACAAAATGATGGACTTCATTTATGAAAACTCGGAATCCACCGATATCAAGCACAAAAAGATGCTAAAAATTCAGATTCTGAATTTGATTGATAGTGAAGAAGGGTTGATTGAAGAGCATAAAGGGTATTTGGAGCCATAATTTTTGTATCTTCCAACTATGGAAACACAAAGCCCTTTTGAAGAGTTTAGAAATATCGTTGTCCTATCCGGAAAGGACATTTTCTTTAATATCTTGACTTCTCCCCGCAAGGTTTTTCGTTATATCGCCGATAGCGAATTTGATAATTTCACAGTCGTTCTGTCATTTCTCATGGGGGTTT
>JAGQVA010001001.1 GCA_020438265.1 Bacteroidota bacterium | reverse complement strand
ACCTGAAAAACCCTTGGGGATTCTTTTTTACAGGCAGTTATTACCACTAAAAACAAACTGATTATGTATATCGTAGGCCTCATTTCTCAATCCTTTCATTTAAACTTTCCCTTTATCACAATTTCCCCCGGTAGCTGATCCCAGATCCAGAAAATATCCAACTGATTTCTGCCGGGAATGTACACACCATACGCTTCCGGAATTTCCGTATTGGCGTCAAACTCTCCAGAAGATAACATCTGTATTTTTTTGCCATTGATAAAGATCTTTTTGGGCGAACTCTTGAGATCCATCACTGCCAGATTGATTTGATGACGCTCCGGAATCTCGGGAAAACCAAATCCAGAGGTATTCAATTTTACAAGAATGCCTTTTTTGTCAACTCTCCCATTCAACTCCACCAGTAGATAATTCCCGTTTTTAAATGCCTGAGGCTCTTTCCCATTGTCAAGATACATTTTCCCCGAAGTAATATCTCCCTGATAATCAGGGAAATATCTGATTTCAAATTGCCGCCCGTCAAAGTTAGAAACTGTGTCTGGAAGCAAAGGAAGAAAGCTGCCCTCTTTGACAAAAACGGGCAAATGTCGTGAAGCTACCTGTACATTTCGCCATCCTCCACCCACATATATCCGGGAAGTAAAAAAATCAAACCATTTACCTGCCGGGAAGTACACTTTTTTCTCTTCAGGATCAGGATTAAACACAGGTGATACCAAAATCGATTCTCCCCATAAAAATTGCCTGTCGATATTCCTCGTTTGGGGATCTTCAGAATAATGCATATACATGGGCCGCGCTAAGGGAAAACCTTTCTGACTATTTTCCCAGGCCAGGGTATAATTATAAGGCAAAAACTTCTGCCGCAACTGAATGTTTTGCCCCAGGGCTCCTGTGTTATCCAGATTTGGATTCAGGCCTTTCATGACAGGATTAAAAACCCGATACTGGGCTTCCCTGACCAGTTGATCCGGTTCTTTTCCGGTTCCTATACTACCCGGGTAAGAAAACTCATAGGAACTACCTCCCATTCCCGCAGCCAACAATTTCCGCAAATGAAGGGAAATTTCCGGCCAGACATCTCTTTCTTCATCATCTTCCTCTGGTGGTTCCTGTTCCTGCCAAAATTGATATATATCCTCATGGCTAACCTGCTGATAACTCATATCCTCCAAAAATGGCATCGCGGGCTTATCCATAAGTTGAAATGCTTTTTCGAGAATTTGTTCCGTTTTTTTTCCGGGAATAATAAACCAGGAAAGTGCAGAATCTCTCAATCCAATCTCCATGATTCCTGGCTGCGTTTTTCCCAGATCGGCATATCCTTCCTGATGCGAATCAATATATATTCCATATCCGGCATTGGAAAGGATGAATGGATAATGTTGTGAGGTCTCTTTTTCTTTGGGATTATGATAGAGGCGTTTTCCCCGGCGGTTGATTTTCTCGGAAGAAAATCCGGTCTCATAAATGGCTTCATCAGATTTTAACATAGTCCGAAACCCCACCAAATCACCAATCAGCGAATTTGACTGATCAAAAAAACAACCGCGTTCATCCGACATAACCAACATTTCATTATGGTAAAGTTCCATGCGAATAGGATTGGTAAAAATGCGAAAACGAAATCCATCTTTCAGGATAATTTCGAAGCCATTCCCTTCCTCGTGAACCTCTCCGCTCAATTCCGGATCGAGAAAGCGCTCTTCCTCCTGCTTTTGAAAAACATGCCCTTTGGGGAAATAATCCAGCTTTACCATTTCATCACCATAGGGTTTGACCATGAGCACCTGGGAAGCATCTCTGATCAATAATGTCCCGTCTTCACGTTTTGAAACAGACACCATCTGCTGCAAATTTTGGCCATCTTTTCCGCTTGCTTCCTGCAAAGGACCATGAGCAAGCGTATTTAGATCAGGATAATAAATATCTGAATCATCCGCTTGCGCACCGATTTTTGCACCGCTCTGATCCCGAAATACAAAGGACATTTGCAGGAAATTCTGACTGGACGGCAAACCAAAAAACTCCCGAATGCGAAATTGAATCCTGTATTTGTGATTACCCAAATAGCGCATCTTCACCCTGGGATCATCTTTTCCCCATTCTCCCTGGACATAGGTCCAGCCACTGGGATCTTCAACTGTACCAGTAACCAGTCCGATATGAATATATACATCCCCCTGGTGGTTCATCAGCGCCTGATTGCCCTGACTGGCATCAAAAATAATGGTAACCAGATCATCAGGATCAGGTCTTTCCGGAATGACCTTTACCAGTTGACCAAAAGAAGGAATATATAGTAAA
>JAGQVA010001000.1 GCA_020438265.1 Bacteroidota bacterium | reverse complement strand
ATCTTCCTGTCTGCGCCGGAAATTATGACTGTGGTTGTCATCGTCGCAGCAGCAACAGCTTTGATGGCTGCCTTTATTGCGATTGCACAAAACGATATAAAAGCCGTTCTGGCTTATTCGACGGTTTCTCAGTTGGGATTCATGTTTATGGCTCTTGGAGCAGGTGCTTTCACTACGGCGATTTTCCACGTAATGACACACGCTTTCTTTAAAGCTTGTCTCTTCCTCGGTTCTGGTTCGGTGATCCACGCAATGGAACACATGCATACGGTCAAAGACCCGCAGGATGTACGAACGATGGGAGGGCTCGCCAAATATATGCCTCATACGAGTAAAACCTTCTGGATTGCGACGTTGGCAATTGCCGGAATTCCTTTGCTTTCGGGTTTCTTTTCTAAAGATGAAATTCTCAGTAGTGTATTCTTTAATGGATTTGAAAACCCGGTTTATTTCTTCGTTTGGGGCGTAGGTGCGTTTACTGCTGCTCTTACAGCATTCTATATGACACGGGTTACTTACCTGACTTTTAATGGTCAGGAGAGATTCCCCAGTGAAAAACATCCACATGAGAGTTCAGCATTGATGACCATTCCTTTATGGATTTTGGCAGGGCTGGCAATTTTGGGAGGATATGTGGGTATTCCTGCTTTAGTGGCGCATGCGATTCACGTTCCTCATTGGATTAATGATGCCTGGCTTTCTTCTGATGGAGGAGCAGGTACAAGTGGTTTGTTGGCTAATAGTTCAATAATGCTGGAATCTATGCATCATCACGAAGCATGGGAATTATTCCTGCTGCCATTTTCTGCTATCCTGGCTATGGTTATGGTCTGGTTTGCTTATAGTTTCTACAAAAAACACGATCTCGCGGGTGATGACAAAGTCAGAAACTTCTTCGGAGGTTTCTATAATGTAATGAAAGGCAAATTCTTCGTCGATGAATTCTACGATGCTGCCATCATTCGTCCTTTCGTATGGGCAGGCGAAAATATTGTCATCTGGTTTGATAAAAATATTATTGACGGAGTCGTAAATGGTGCTGCTTCTACAGTTGCGTCTATAGGAGATGTTTTCAAAAGACTTCAGACGGGTCTGGTAAGTAATTATGTATTCCTGGTTTCTGCCGGAGTACTGGTGATTCTCTCTTACCTGATTTTCGGATAAAAGATATTAAGATTTTTAACAAGGAAAGAGCCGTGGATGCAAATCCCGGCTCTTTTTGTTTGTGGGGAAAACTTCCCAATCTCCCCTCTTTTGCGTAAATTAAACAATGGCTAACTTGCCATCTGATTACTGTTTTCATTTGTCGCCCAATAAACATTTTAGATTTATTAATTGTTCTAACATGCGCGGCAAAGACAAATAAGAGAAAAACGCAGCAACGTATAAAAAAATGAATATAGGAATTGTATGTTATCCTACCTATGGAGGGAGTGGTGTCGTAGCAACTGAACTGGGAAAAGCTCTCGCTCAACGCGGGCATAAAATCCATTTTATTACTTACAGCCGTCCCATTCGTCTGGATTTATTTTCTGAAAATATATTTTATCATGAAGTGCGGACAAAGGACTATCCGCTTTTTGATTTTGTCCCTTATGAATCGGCTCTCACCAGTGCAATGGTGGATGTAGCCCGTTATCATAATATCGACTTGTTTCACGTTCATTATGCCATTCCGCATGCTTCCACAGCTTATATGGCCAAGCAGATTCTGAAACAATATGATCTTGATGTGCCAGTCGTAACGACTCTGCATGGTACTGATATAACTTTAGTAGGAAAAAATCCCAGTTATGAGCCAATAGTAAGTTTCTCTATCGATCAGAGCGAAGGAGTAACAGCCGTTTCGGAATTTCTCAAGCAGGCGACTTACGAGAATTTTTCTGTGAAAAACGATATCAGAGTGATCTATAATTTTGTTGATTTGAACCGCTTTAAAAGGCAGAATAAGGATCATTTCCGGAAAATGATTACTGGTGGAGGAGAGAAAATTCTCATTCACACCTCCAACTTCCGGAAAGTAAAACGGATTGATGATGTGATGCTGACCTTTGCCAAGGTTCTGGAAAAAATTCCTGCAAAATTGTTAATGGTAGGAGATGGACCTGAACGAATTAAAGCAGAAGAAACCTGCCGTGAGATGGGAATTTGTGAGCATGTCATCTTCCTGGGTAGCCAGAATGCCGTGGAAGAAATCTACGCAATTGGCGATTTGTTTTTGATCCCTTCAGGAAATGAGAGTTTTGGGCTTTCAGCTCTGGAAGCGATGGCTTGTGGTGTTCCGGTCATTTCTTCTAATGCGGGAGG
>JAGQVA010000999.1 GCA_020438265.1 Bacteroidota bacterium | reverse complement strand
TGTACGAAAAGATGACCATTAAAGACGGACAATTATATCCAACCATTTATGGACCTTACGATATGGCTTTGATGAAACATGCGCCCCGGGAATTGGAATTAGTCCTGATCCAGGGAGCTGATATTCCCTATCCGGTTGGTGAACCACCGATGGGACCTATTGCTGCGGCTATTGGAAATGCTGTGCGAAGATTGACTGGGAAACGTTTGACGGAACTGCCGCTGAAGTTGGCTTAGAAATTTAAATACCCAACTGATATTTGATAAGAGAAGCCCTCTTTTTTTAGGATGGGATTCCCTGATTCTTTGATAGATTTTGAATGTAAACAGATAAGAGATTCTTTTAAAACCACTCAATGAACAGAGACCTGGAGTCTCCAAATTAAAGCTGATCGTTTAGTTTGATGAGTTCATCCAGATAATTTCCTTTTCTATTCAGTGTTTGTGCTTTCTTACAAAAATGAGCCAGTTCGATCCTGAGCATCGCCCCATTAGGGCCCGAAAGTTCTTTTTTTAATTCTTTTAATAATACGAATCGGTCTCCTCTTTCTTCCGGAAAAACTGAAAAACGCATAGCTTTATTCCACCCTTTTTCAAGAAGATTATTAAACTTCGTCATCTCTCGGATCAATTCACTTATAGCACTATCTACTTCTCCTGAAATTTGTCCGCCCAAATATGTGATAACAGCATGCTTCAAATACTGAATAATTAAATTACTCCTCAAACTAAATAATACGGGCTGGACAACATTGGAAAAAGCCTCTTCATAAGTCAGGTCTGCTATCTTCGAGCCATGTAAAGCCATTCTCTTACAGGAATTAAAAATAAATACAATAGAAATAGACACGAGAATTTCCTGAAAAAACTTTAAAATACTAAAAGACGACTGTTTAACTATATCCATGATCTGGACCGTGCTTTTAAGTAAAACGCTTATGGCAAAAATATCAGCAGCAATTTCTTCTCTGATTTCATCCGGATCCAGTAATCCCTTATTTCCTTGTGCCTTAAAATCTGAGAAAACTTTCTCTTTTAATTCCTGAGAATAAGGAAAATGCGGGAGCAATCTTTCTAACCAGGAAAAGAGATATTCATTTGAAAAAGCTCGCTTAAGATCTTCATCAACAGTTTCATCCGGGAAATGACCGAGCTCATGTAATAATCCATAAAACCAGGTCCCCATATAAGCCTCGTTAATATTTTCTCTTTCGAGAGTAATTAAATCTGCTTTTTCATCTTGTGTCCATGGGAAAAACAGTCCTTTACCGACAAGGTTTTTAACCATTGAAAAAGCTGCAAAATCAGCATTTCCCTTCCTCAGAGCTAACTCTGCAACAATATGAAATGATATTTTTTCAGCCATCTCAATCCGAATATCATCACTATAGTAATTATTGACAAATAATTGTCTCAGCAAAGCCGTAAAAGAAAGGTATCTTGTACTGAATATCGTAGCATTTGAATGTCCCTGTAGACAAAATATTTCAGGGAAACCACCATCAATCCAGTAAACAGGTATATCTTTTCCTGACTGGCTAATAGCTTCTCTTAGTATCAGAGACATGGGTGAAAGCTCACCATTTTTATTTACCGGGTCTACGACGATATCGCTTCCCATTTCAGATTCAAGAATTGCCGTTATCAGATTAATATCTGGCATCATATAAGGTTAGATTACTTGTTTTTAACTAAAATGAATGAACCACTTCCTTCTAGTCCGTTCAACTGAATATTCGCTTTACCAAATTCAAAAGAAAAATCCAGATCTCTACCCGCCCCGATTCCATCATAAAAACCCACGGCAAAAGCCAATTTGGATTCTTCCGGGACTCTGTCAGTAATTCCTACAACAAATGGAATATATTTTACGATTTCTCTGGCCTGACTTTCTGAAAATGGAGCATTCAGTACGACACAATGAACCGATTCCCGAAATAATTTAAACAAACTCCCTAAAGCATCTCCAGTCAAAATTTGAGGATTTTTTGGTATGTCTTCCAGTATAATTCCCTGACTGCTGCCTTCTCCGGAAAAATGCAGGATGTAAGGATTTTCGTCCAAGATAACTCTGGTAAAATCCTTTGGTTGATTAGCAGGTGAAATAATAATATCCAGGGAATCTCTTTTCCCCGATCTTCTCAGGCCTTCTTTGATTTCTCTAATTTCTTTTCCCATTAAATTTGGGTCAATCCCGGAAGAGTTTGCTGACACAAAAACAATTTTCTTCTTTTTATCTCCAACCAAGCGCAAATCATTAGCTTCTACATAAGAATCAATTATTTGTTGAAGCATAGCAGAATCAGGATT